>CAMWQD010000070.1 GCA_947176325.1 uncultured Bacteroidales bacterium
GGCGAAACTTCCGGCACGGTCTTTTCCAAAAGAATGATTGAAGCCCACCACGGCATTGCGAACACCTATCGTGCCTACAAGTATGTCGCGGACAAAGACATCGTAGGGCATATCGGCAAAACTCTTGTCGAATTTCAGAAACAGCACGTTCTGCAAACCGGCTTTCGCCAAAAGACGGATTTTCTCGTCTTGGGTGGTGAGCAGGCGGAGCCGCTCGGCATAGGCGTCTTCCGAGTGCAGCACCTGGCGGGGGTGCGGGGAAAAAGTCACCAAAAGACTCTCGCCGCCCAAAGCCTTGGCCTCCCCGTCGAGATGTGCCAGAAGCGCTTTATGCGCCAGATGCACGCCGTCGAAAGAACCCACCGTCAACACGGGGTTCTTGACAGGTCTGTAATTCTCTATGCCTTGTATGATATTCATCGTTCTAAAAATCCACCGTGATACCGGCCATGAAACTGAAGCGGTAGGCTTGATAGTCGTTCCACAAATAGTAGCGTTGGCCGATAATGTTGTTCAAATTCAGGAAAGCCGTCATGCGCTTGATGAACCGATATTCCGCGCCGAGACTCCAATCATACACGCCCTTGCGGTTCAGCCACACTTCGTTGCCCCTTCTGTCCAAGGCCTTCATGCCTGTGGAAATCATCAGATTGGTATAGAGCGAAAGCCTGTTTCCCGCCATATTATACTTGAAGGCGATATTGGCCTTGAAGGCGGGCGCGTAGTAGAGCGTCTTCTCGTAGTAGTTGTAGGTGGCGTCCACATGCGCCAAAATGCGCTCGTCCCAACGGAAATTGAGGTCGCCACGTGCTTTCAGATTGAAAATATCGCCCGAATACAGAGGCACGAAATCGTTGTATCCATAGTAGTTGGCGTGCATACCAAAATCGTAGCGGTAGTAGTCGAAGGAAAGCATATCCTCCATGAAGTGCGCCGAGGCTTCGATGCGGAAGTCGATATGGCGCGTGAAATTTCCCGTCAGGCCCACGTAGGCGTTGAATTTATCGCGCGTGAAGCCCAAATCCGTAAACCGAAGCGGGTGCAGGTAGGGATTGACCGAGGAGATATAATCCACCGTGTTGCGGCGCACTCCGCCGTCGGTTCCCAAATAGAGCGTCAGGATTTTGTCGATGATATGCAGGCGCAAATCTATCACGGGATTGAACTGGAACTTGGTCTGCTTCTCCACGTAGGGCGCCTTGGAGGCATTGTTGCCAAACACATGGAACATCAAGGCCGCGTTCAATTCCAAGAATTCATAGGTATAGCGCAAGTTGGGGCCGAATTCCACGTGATAGGCGTTGTGCAGTTCATTGCCGCGGTAATAAACCTGCTCGATGCCTTCCGCCCCCTCTTCATACAACCAACCGCCGTCCCCGATACCGTCGCGGAAAGTATTGTCCTCGAAACGGAATTGCGCACCCAACGCCAAAGCGTCCAAACCCTTGCGCGTATCCATAATCTGCCGCGAAACGTTGCCGCCGGCAATCACGGTGTTTTCGGAGGAATTACGATGCCAATTGTTCGTATTGAGGTTATAATCCACATACGCATCGAAACGCACATCATCTTCCTTGCGGGCGTTGTCCTTGAAGGTAATCACACCGCGCGCATTCTGATACCAGCGTTTCGGCTGGTCTGCAAAGTCCAAGAACTCATCGTCGGAAAGAACGGCATCGATATTTTCCGAGTTGTTCACCCCATAGCAGTTCACCATATTCTGCTTATACATCAAGTCCATGTTCACCAAGAACTTATCGGTCATGATGCCCCCCTTCACATGGGCCTCGGTATAGGAGTTATTCGCTTTGAAACGGTCGTAGTCCTTTATGTTTCCGAAGACGGAATGATGACGGAGGAACGCGGCGAACTCGTATTTGCGGTTGCGCCCGATGCCGAAATTCAACTCTGCCAAAGGAGAAAACGTCTTATACGAATTCCAGCCCACGCCCAGACGGATGCTGTTGTTCCAAAGCTTGGCGATGGGTTCGCCCAGCATTTTGGCGGCCTTGATGTTCTCCACCGGATAGGAAACCGAATAGGGACGGGAGTTTATCTGATAATCCACCAAGGCAGACTGCACCGTCGTGTCCGAAAACGAGGGACGGAACACGGGTTTGTTCACGGTTCCCAAATTGGGCTGATAGGGTGCCGTAACCAACACTTTCTCGTTGTAGGCTTTCTTATCCTTTGCCGTCTGCACACCGTCCGACTGCGCCTGCAACTGCGGGATTGCACCGAGCCCCGCAAGAATCACGCATGCTAAACTTCTATATATCTTCATCTGTACGGATTATCTTTTGTCGTTTTACATGGTGGGAAGCACAAGTTCGCCTTGATCGGAATAGCGTTCCTCGCGCAATTCCTCTTCCTCCCGCAATTCTTCGTTTTCTTTCTGACTTATCATCTCCAGCTTGGAGAGGGCGATTTGACGCAAGTCCTCGCCTTGATAATTGTCGGCTATGCTCTGCAAGGTCTGCTTGGCTTGGAGCACATTGCCCCGCTGGTAATAAATATCGGCCCACAGCAGATACACTTTCGCCAAGTAGTAGTCGGTGAGCGAACCGCTGTTGAGATATTCGTAAATGAGGCGTTCCGCTTCATCGTAGAAGCCGCCCCGATAGCGCTGTTCCAAAATGGCATAGCAGGCCTCGGACGCATAGTCGGGATTCTTCGACTTGGCCAAGATTTCGTATTGCTGCATGGAAAGCTCCTTTTCGCCGACCGCCGGCGCCGCCTGCGCAATGAAATAACGGGCTTCGTCGCTTTCCACCTCGCTCACACCCTCCGTCCGCAACACATCCAAGGCGGCCGCAATCAACTCTTTGCTCTTGCCGAGAGCCCTGTAACAACGCATCTTCCCTATCTTGGCCGTGAGCATATCGGCATCGGTGGAAGCCAAGGCCTCCAAGCGGGTGTAATAGCCCAAGGCCGGCTTGTAGTCTTTCTCCGCATAATATATGTCGGCCAGTTTCCGCGCGGAAGGCCCGGCCTGTTCTATCTTCAACTGCGAGAGTTGGGCAAGCGCCCGTTTCAGGTTCTCCCTGTCGCCCGTCTTTTCGGCACATTCGGCCACACTCAGCCATGCGTCCACCATAAAGATGCCTTCGGGATAGGCGTCTAAATATTTTTTAAAGCCGCTCAACGCCTGCGCGCAATCGCCGTCCAAAAAGAAATTCTCGGCGGCGAGATAGGTGAGCGAATCCTGCTCGCTTTCCTCTATCTTGACGTGCGGAAGTTGTTTCACATACGCAAAATAGCGGTCTATCTGATTCATGCTCATATAGATGTTGCGGATGCTGGCCAAGGCCTGCCGCCCTTCTTCCGTGGAAGGACTTGCCTGTGCCACGGCCTTGAAACAGTTGAGCGCCTCGTTGTTGTTGCCTTGATTGAAATAAATCAAGCCCATGCGGGTCTGCGCCAACAGCGCGGCGGGCGAGCCGGGCTGCAAATCGCGCAGTTTCCGATAGTATTGCAAGGCCTTTTCGCTGTCTTCCATGGTGAGGTAGGTGCCGGCCAGTTCCTGCCAAATCTTGCCTCTGTAGTTGGATTGCGGAAAGTTCCGCTCCAAGCCCAACAGGGTTTCGGCTTTCTTCGCATACTGCCCCATGGCGCCGTAGCACAAAGCGGTCTGCAACAGAGGATAGTCCTGCGGGGCATACCCTTTTTCCACCGCCGTGCGATACGAATCCACCGCCGGCCCGTATTCCTCCTGCATATAGAGACAATCGCCCTGACGCACGTAGGCGTCGGCCACCCAGCCCGGCTCGCCCGCAACCCTCTCGGCCGGCAAAGCCAAAAACTCCTTCCAATAGCGCAAGGCCAACGGATAGTTCACCATTTCCATAGCCGCATAGCCCATGGAAAACAAAGCATTCGGATATTCGGGAAGCGTTTTGGAAATTGAAGCCGACAGGAATTTCTGATAGAATCCCGCCGCCTTTTCGTATTGACCGCCCGCATAACAGCACTCGCCCTGCCAATAGTTCGCACGTGCGGTAAGCGCATCGTCGCGGTCGGCTTTCGCCGCCTTTCCAAAATAGTCCAAGGCCGTGCCGTAAGCCCTGCGCAAATAGGCCTCCACACCCTTGTTGAACAACAAACGCTGTTCGGCACGAAGAATCTTCTCGCTCGGATGCGGAATCTTGGCAATGGAAGCCAAGGCATGGTCGTAGTCTTTGGTGGTCATGTAAAGGTCTACCAAATAGCCGTAGACCCGCTGCCGATAGGCCGAATTCGGGTAGCGTTCCAAGAAACCCTCGAACACCGAAATCGAAGACGGATAGGTATTCACACCCAAATCATACAGCAACTGCGCATGATAATAAGCGGCATCCTCGGCCATTACCTCGTTGGCATCCTCTATCTTGGAAGCCTGCGCGAAGGCATCCATGGCAAACTTCTTCTTGCCTTGTTGCAGATAGCAATAGGCTAAGTGATAGAGCGTAGACTGCTTGAGAACGGGCTCGGGATCCAGAGGCAACACCTTCTGAAAGAACACCGCCGCCGAATCGTAGTAGCCTATCTGATAGTAGCAGTAGCCCAAGATATAACAGCCCTCCACATCGGGCAAGGTGGCCGAATTCTTATAAAAGGCGTTCATGTAGGGAATGGCGCGCCGGTAGTCGCCCTGCATATAGTAGGCCTCGCCCAGCAGACGGCCTATCTCGGCCTTGCGCTTCTCGCTGGCCGTCTCCATTAATGCGGGGCCGTCCTCCAACACCTTTTCGTTCTCGCCCAACATATGCCGGCATTGCAGCATATAGAGCGGAACAATGGAGGAAAGGGAGGGATCGTCCTCGATTTTCTCAAAATTATCCAAGGCGGTCTGATAGTAGCCTTGCGAATAGAGAATGTAGGCGTAGTAGTAGGTGGCGAACACCGTATAGCGGGTATTCTGATCGATGAGACGCGAGAAATACAGCTTGGCGTCGTCGTATTGCCTCGTCATGAAAGCCGCATAACCCGTGCGGAAATAGTAACGGCTCCGTTCCTCGTTCCGCGTGTCGAGTTCGTCGGGGTCTACCTTCTGATAGTAGTCGTAGGCAGCGCGGTAGCGTGCATAGTTGTATTCGAAATCCGCCAACTGCATATAGGCCTCGTTCACCCGGTTGCTCTCGGGATAGGTTTGCACAAAGTCGCGCAGGGCCGAGGCTCCGTTCTTGTGATAGAGCAACACATCGCACATCGCCTTGTAGTACATGCATTCCTCACGCATATAGGCATCGTCCTCGTCCAAACCCGCCAAACGACGCTCGGTCTGCCCGAAAGCGCGTTTGGCCGCCGAATACTTGCCGTTCTGATAGAGCGTCACGCCCATTCGGAACTCACGCCCGGGCTGGTCGTACACCGCTGTATTCTGCGCATCGAGTCTGCCCGCCGCCCCCGCCCAAAGGCCGAGCGACAAACAGAACACGCGCAGGAGATTTTTCTTTTTCATACTCTCTTACCTGTGTTTGAGATTGGGGAAACGCATCTTGTAGTCCACACTCACCGCCCCTTTGGTGATATTGTCCAATTTTCTGCGAAGAAAAGACTTGCGCAGCGAGCTGAGATGATCCACAAAGGTCTTTCCGTTCAGATGATCGCATTCGTGTTGCAGAATGCGGGCCACATAGCCGTCGTACACCTCGTCGTGCGGCGTGCCGTCTATATCCTGATAGCGGATATGCACCGTCTCGGGGCGCATCACGTCTTCGTGCAGGCCGGGAAAGCTCAGGCAGCCTTCTTCAAACGCCCACTCCTCGCCTTCCGTCGCGTAGATTTCGGGATTCATCAGAGCCTTCCTGAAGTCGGCGCACTTGGGCTCCTCCTCGGCAAACGGCGTGGCATCCACCACTATCAACTTAATGGAGAGGCCGATTTGCGGAGCGGCAAGCCCCACTCCGTTGGCGTGCTCCATGGTTTCGAACATATCCTCCACAAGTTGCTTGAGGTCGGGATAATCGGGACCTATCGTTTCGGTTTGACGGCGAAGCACGGTATCGCCGTAGGCTACAATGGGTCGAATCATATTCTGAATTTTTCGTTATCCAACATCTGCATATAGGTCTGCAAAATCAACACCGCACTCATGCTGTCCACCAAGGCCTTGTCCTGACGCTGTTTCTTGCGCAGCCCCATGTCGAGCATGCTCTGATGCGCGATTTTGGAGGTAAACCTCTCGTCCACCCGCACCAAGGGCATATCCGGGTAGGCCTTGCGGAAACGGTTGACGAAGGGGGTGATGAAGCGTTCACTCTCCGAGGGGGTGTTGTCCATTTGCCGGGGCTCGCCCACCACCACGCAATCCACGTCTTCCTTGGCGAAATAGTCCTTCAGATAATCCCACAGCTCCGCCGCCGGCACCGTCGCCAATGCCGTGGCGATAATGCGCAGAGGGTCTGTAACGGCCACCCCGCAACGCTTCCGCCCATAGTCTATCGCCAAAATTCTCGCCATTTCGCTTTCTGTTTCCGCCTTTGTCCCCG
>CAMWQD010000071.1 GCA_947176325.1 uncultured Bacteroidales bacterium
GGCAACGGGAGAGCCGTTTTACCGTGAGCCAGACCCCTTTGAACGGCCCGTATTTGCGCAAGGCCTGCAAAGCGTATTCGGAACAGGTGGGCGTGAAACGGCAAGTGGGAGGAAAAAGCGGCGAAATGCACATCTGATAAAAACGCACCAAGCCCGTGAACAGCATATTGAGGAGTGCACAGATTCTATTCACGGCGCAGACGTTTTTGAAAAACCTCTATGAACTGTTGCACGAGAGTTTTCATTTCTTCCAAAGAAACCTCCTCCTTCCCGGCATATTGCAAAAAGAGCAAGAGTGTTTTTTGCGCAGGAACAAGCCCCGAAATTTCTTCTTTGTGAAAACGATACACTTCCCGAAGCAAGCGTTTGACGCGGTTGCGGGTAACGGCGTGCTTGAAATTGCGCTTGGAGGCGCTCACCATAAGTTTTACGGGGGGCAGCGGCGCAAAATCCTCTACCTCATCCCCACTCCTTTCTATCAAGAGAAAACGTACACGCAACCGAGGAGAGGGAGAAAGATGCTTCCCCTCCGAAAAAAGACAGGAAATAAGCCTTTGTTCGTACAGCCGTTCGTGTTTAGGCAGGGCGGACATAGCTTTTATTTTTTGGCTTTGCTACGGCTCTTTTTGTCGGCCATGACCGCCAGGGCGGCGGCTTTGTTGGCGGCAACCCTGTTTTCGATTTTCTTCGACGGAGAACTGCTGCGGCTTTGTATTTGGGTGGTTGCCGATGATTTCTTTTTGTTCTTGGCCGATTCGGGCTCCGGAACAGAATCCCCCTCGGGGCGATATTCGAAATGCGGAGAAATCTTGCTCAAATCGCCGCCGTGCTTCACAAGGTCGGCGAGAAATTCACCCAAAGCCTCGGCCATGGAACTGGAAGTGGGCGTGGGAGCGGCCAAATTCACGGTCAATCCCGCCTGATGGGCGGAATCGGCCACCGAATGCCCGTAGATGCCTATCAGTTTCTTCCCCTGCTTGAAATCCGGATAGTTCTCGAACAGGGATTTGATGCCCATAGGACTGAACATCAATATCATATCAATCTTCTCAATATCTATCTCCTTGGCCACTTTCACCGAAACGCTCCGATACATGGGCGCTTTCTTCAAGGGAATCTTCGCCTTGGCGAATGCGGCGGGAACGTCCGAATTGCTGTCTTCCTGACAAGGGAACAAAAACTTCTCGTTCTTGTGCTTGGCCACCACCTCCATCATTTCTTCGGTGGTTTGCTTGCCGAAAAAAATCTTGCGTTTGCGGTATTGGATGTAGGTTTGAATATAGTAGGCCACCGACTCGGAGCTACAGATGAACTTCATCGAAATGGGAATCTGCGCCCGCATCTCCTTGGCCATACGGAAATAATGATCCACCGCGTTGCGGCTCGTCAAAATCACAGCCGTATAGTCCAAGAGATTGATTTTGTTTTTACGAAACTCGATAGCGGAAATGCCTTCCACCTGAAACAATTTCTTGAAAGTGAACTTGAGCCCGTATTTGTCGGAAACAGGTTTGTAAGGTGATTTCTCAAAATCGACCGGAGCCGGTTGGGAAATGAGAATATTCTTTACCTTACACGTTTTCTGCGAGGTTCCCATCGGTGTTCTTTTTCATTTGTTTCTATCTTGACAGCCCTTTTCCCCCTCTCCGGTCGCTTCGCTATAAAGCAAAGAACACTTTCCACAAAAAAAGGGGCACCAAGATTTCAAGGGCGCAAAGGTAAACAAAAATATGCAGGTAGCTAAATCGGCTCAAATGATGGCCTTCGTATGAAAGGTGCAGGATTTTGAAGACGGCCAGACCTGCAAAGAGCACAAGGAGCACATACATGAACACGGTGCGGAAAGCGCAATCGAGCGTGGACACGGCACACAACACCGGCACCGCCAGAAGCGAGAAAAGGAAATCGTGATAGATGCCTTTGCGCCAAAACACGGTGGCGGCCTTTTCCTCTTCTATCACATATCCCACACCATAAAAGACAACCCGTTTGAAAGCATAGTACAGAGCCATGAACAGCATGGAGAACAGCATCACGCTCACCTTGGGGTTGCTTCCCTGCATCAAGAGCGGAAACTGATTGAAGCGCCAGGTGAAACCGCCGTCGGACAAAAGAAAGTAGACCAACCACGACAGACCTGCCCACGACACCACAACCAACAGGAACTTACGCCGTTGCGCCATTTGTCCGCTCACGGAGGGCAAACGCACGGGCTTGCCCCAATTCCGGAAATCGAACATACCCGATGCGATGATGGAGATTTCCTTTACGTAGAACTGCACGAACCACGCATAGAAAACCAACGACAGCAAGGCACAGACCGCAACAAACACCATGTGGCTGTTTTCGGTTTGCATGTGGGCGTTCCAAATCATTGTGTCGTGCATGGCTACTCGGATTTAGCGGGATTTTCGTGGGTGAGCCTGTGAAAAACCGTCTCCAAATCGTCTTCCTCGCGCTGCAAGGTGAGCACGGAAAGGCCTTTTTCCACCGCATAGGCGAAAAGAGCGGCACGAAGGTCGGTGCCGTCCGCGTTATAAACAATCCCGTAGGTATTCTTTTCGTTCTCACGCTCCACCTCGGCACCCCGCGCGGCGGCAAACGCCCCGAAATCCTCCCTGTCCACATCCCTGTCGAATTCCACACGGATGCGAACCTTGCCTTGCAGATGACGGGTAAGCTCTACGGTGGGAGCATCGGCAACCAGACGCCCTTGGTTGAGCAACAGCACACGGCTGCATACCGCCTGCGCCTCCTGCATGATATGAGTGGAGAAAAGCACCGTTTTCTCCTTGCCGATACAACGCACCAGCTCGCGGATTTCCTCGAGTTGATTGGGGTCGAGCCCCGATGTGGATTCGTCTAAAATCAATATCTCGGGGTTGTGAATCAGCGCCTGCGCCAAACCCAACCTCTGGCGGTAGCCTTTCGACAACGCCCCGATTTTCTTATGCGCCTCGGGTTGCAATCCCACCGCCCCAATCACCTCACGCATCCGCTTGCCCACCGTGGCGGCATCGGTATAGATACGCCCCACAAATTCAAGATACTCACGCACATACATATCCAAATAGAGCGGATTATGTTCGGGCAGATAACCGATTTTGGCACGTGCCTGCAAAGCCTGCTTCACCGTATCCGAACCGCACACCTCCACACGCCCCGCATCGGGAACAAGGTAGCCGCAAATCAACTTCATCAGCGTGGATTTTCCTGCGCCGTTGGGCCCCAACAATCCCACCACCTGCGGCGAGGAAACGGAAAACGAAACCTCGTCGAGAGCCTTTTGCGGGCCGTAAGATTTGCTCAGTTTTTCTACGTTCAGCATCATTCCTGCAAGAGAATTAATATTCTTGAAACCTACTTTTTCAAGAACGCCTTATAGCGTTCCGGATTCAACAATATCTCAACAGCCTCGTTCACCGTGGCATCGTCCTGCAACTCGGCTTCGGCGCGCCCGGCCTGATAATAGTAGCGCGACACGATTTCTTCCCGCAGCAGACGGCTTATCTCGGCCTTGTTCTTGATTAAATCGTCTTGTTTGAGTTGGGCGAGCTGCGTCTTTATCGCTTCGATTTGTGTGTGAAGCATATCGAAACAACTGTCCTCGCGGGCTATCTCGGAAAATTCCTCCAACGCCTTTTCGGTGGGCAGTTCGTAGGAATAATCCTTGTCTTTCATAAAATCCACGAAATCCTTGTATTCGGCCTCTCCAATCTGAAAATCCCTTATCGAAGAAATCTTGTCGTGCTTGGAGGCATAGCGGTTGGCATAGTCGAACAGGAGGAATTTTCCGATGAGGCTCAACGAAACCTCGCTGATGACAGGGGGCTCGATTTCCAAATCGGGTTCGATGCCGTCGCCGTCGTACACTTCGCGCCCGCCCGCCGTCTTGAAGAGCGTGCGGAGGGAATCGGGAATGCGGCGCGCCATGCCCTGCTCGTCTTTGTTGCTGTAGTCCAACGCCTGCACGCAACGCCCGCTGGGGATATAGTATTTGGCTACGGTAACTTTCATCTGCGCATTATAGGGAAGCGGCAGAATATTCTGAACCAATCCCTTGCCGAAAGTCCGCTCGCCCACCAACACGGCACGGTCGTAGTCTTGCATGGCACCGGTAAGGATTTCGGAAGCCGAGGCCGTTCCGCGGCTGGTGAGGAAGACAATGGGAATTTCCAAATCGAGGGGCGCTTTGGTGGTGTAGTAGGTATTGTCGCGATTGTCTATCTTTCCTTTCGTGCTCACCACTTCAAGCCCGCTCCTGCAGAAAAGGTTGACGATATCGACGGCCTCGTTGAGCAAGCCGCCGCCATTGTAGCGCAAATCGTAGACCAGATATTTCATGCCCTGCGCCTTGAGCGCCAGAAAAGCGTCTTTTACCTCCTGCGTGGCGCCTTGCGTAAAGCCGTCTTGCCGGATATAGCCCACACTGTCGCGCAACATGCCGCTGTATGTAACGTTCTTGATGCGGATTGCCTGTCGGGTGAGGCTTACGTCGAAAGGTTTGGAATTGCCTTTTCTCTCTATCGTGAGCGATATTTTGGTACCCGCCTGCCCTTTGAGCATGGCGCTCACGTCGGAAACGTTCTTTCCCTGCGTGGATTCGCCGTTCACGGCCAAAATCTTGTCGCCGGGCTTCAGACCCGCTTTATCGGCGGGGAAGCCTTCGTAGGGGTCGGTGATATACACCCAGCCGTCGCGGTAGTGAATGGTGGAGCCGATACCGCCGTATTCGCCCTCGGTCATGATGCGGAAATCTTCTATTTCGGCTTCGGGAATATAGACGGTGTAGGGGTCGAGGGTGCGCAACATGGCATCCAAAGCGGCCTTTATCATCTTGCCGGGATTGGCACCGTCCACATACACATATTCCACGTTCTTATAAACCGAAGAGAATATCTCGAGGTTCTTGAGAATTTCAAATTCCTTGTTGCCGCTCGCTTCGGTCTGCTGGGCGCGCACAGGCAAAGGAAGAAGCCCCGCCAACAGAACGCCCGTGGCAAAAAACAGACCGGCTGTTTTCTTCATCTTTGCTTTCATCTTCCTATAAATTCGGCCATTTCACGATAAAGACGCTGGGTGGGCAGGCCCATCACATTGTAGAACGAACCCTCGATTGCCTCTATTCCCACATAGCCTATCCATTCCTGAATGCCGTAGGAACCGGCTTTGTCGTAGGGTTTGTATTTGTCTACATAATATTCGATTTCCTCCAACGAAAGCACGCGGAACGTTACTTTCGACTCCACCGAAAAAGTGTGCTGGCGTTCCCGGGTGCGGAGCGAAATGCCCGTAATCACCTTGTGCGTCTGCCCCGAAAGCGCGTAAAGGAAGCGCACGGCCTGGTCTCTGTCGGCGGGTTTTCCGAAAGGCTTGTTGTCTAACAGCACCATAGTGTCGGCCGTGACGAGCAGATAGTTTTCGGGCAGTTCATCGTCCGAAAAGGCCATCGACTTGATATGCGACAGGTATTCGGGAACCGATTCCCGCGGCATACTCAAGGGGTAGCTTTCGTCCACATCCTTGGTTATCGTTTCAAATTCAAAACCCAAGGCCGAAAGCAGGTCTTTGCGGCGCGGGGAGGCTGAACCCAGCACCAACTTGTAGGGAAAATTCTGGAAAGGAAGCATAGTCCCGTTTTTTATCTCAAACCTTCAAAGGTACAAAAAGTCGAGATTTTTCACTAAATTTGCCTTTTGCGCTTGAAATTTTAGTACTAACATAAACTTATCATCATGTCTTGGATTCAAGAACACATGGCTATGGCGGTTTTGATCGGGATTGCAATCGTGGTCATACCGTTTTTAATCTATTATGTGGTTACGGCCACTAAAAATCACCCCAAAGGGTTGATTGCCGCCGCTTTGAGCAATATGGGCGAACGCTTCGGCTACTACATCATGAATGCCGTATTGTTGCTGTTCATCTGCTCCAAATTCGGTATTCCCGATGCCACGGCGGGCTTCATCTATGCCGTTTTCTACTGCTGCATCTATCTGTTCAGTCTGCCCGGCGGTATCGTGGCCGACCGTTTGCAGAACTACAAGGGCACCATTATGTCGGGCTTGCTCATCATGGCCTTGGGCTATGTGCTGCTCTCGCTCCCCGTTTTCGGCGGTGCGCCCGGTGCTGTGCCTTCGTGGGTGTTGGTGTTCACCTGCGTGGCCTTGTTCCTGATTGCGGCCGGTAACGGTCTTTTCAAGGGCAACTTGCAGGCTATCGTGGGTCAGATGTACGACAACTTCGAAGCCGACGCGGCCAAGAAAGGCCCCGAAGCTTTGGCTTTGGCCAAGAGCAAACGCGACAGCGGTTTCCAGATTTTCTACGTGTTCATCAACATCGGCGGTGTGATTGCGCCTTTTGTGGCTCCCTTGCTGCGTGAATGGCTCTTGGGCACCAAGAACCTCATCTACAACTCGCAGATGCCCGCCCTCTGCCACCAATACTTGGGCGGCAACATGGA
>CAMWQD010000072.1 GCA_947176325.1 uncultured Bacteroidales bacterium
TTGAGCACCAACGCCATGAACAGCAACGGCAGCGCGGCCTGGAAAGCCTATAAGAAAGGCGCTTTCTTCGCCAACCCCTGCTTCACGCAGATTCACCCCACCTGCATCCCCGTTCACGGCGACTATCAGAGCAAGCTCACCCTCATGAGCGAAAGCCTCCGCAACGACGGACGCATCTGGGTGCCCAAAGACAAGGCCGACGTGGAGAAAATCCGCAAGGGCGAACTCAAACCCGAAGACTTGCCCGAAGAACGCCGCGACTACTATCTTGAACGCCGCTACCCCGCATTCGGCAACCTCGTGCCCCGCGACGTGGCCTCCCGCGCCGCCAAGGAACGCTGCGACGCAGGCTTCGGAGTGAATGAAACCGGCTTGGCCGTTTTCCTCGACTTCAAGAGCGCGATAGAACGTCTCGGCAAGGCCAAGATTGAAGAACGCTACGGCAATCTTTTCCAAATGTATCAGAAGATTACCGACAAAGACCCCTACAAGACCCCGATGATGATTTATCCCGCCGTCCACTACACGATGGGCGGGCTTTGGGTAGACTACGAATTGCAGACCACCGTGCCCGGCCTGTTTGCGTTGGGCGAGGCCAATTTCTCCGACCACGGCGCCAACCGCCTCGGAGCCTCGGCCTTGATGCAAGGTCTTTCCGACGGTTATTTCGTGATTCCCTACACCCTGCAAAACGCGCTCTCTTCGCGGATTTCCGAAGGCCCCGTGCCTACCGACGGCCCCGAATTCGACGAAGCGGAAAACGAAGTGAAGAAACGCATCAATCACCTGCTCAGCATAAAGGGACGCACCTCCCCCGACGCTTTCCACAAACGTCTCGGACATATCATGTGGGAATGCGTGGGCATGGGACGCACCAAGGCCGGTTTGGAACAGGCCGTGAAGCAGATTCGCGAGCTGCGAGCCGAATTTTGGCGCGACATCAAGGTGGTGGGCAGCGCCGACAACATGAACGCCGAGCTCGAAAAGGCGCTCCGTCTGGCCGATTTCCTCGAAATGGGCGAGTTGATGGCGCGCGACGCTTTGTTGCGCGAGGAGTCGTGCGGCGGCCATTTCCGCGAGGAACATCAGACCGAGGAAGGCGAGGCCAAGCGCGACGACGAGAAGTTCATGCACGTGGCCGTGTGGGAATACAAGGGCGAGGAAGCCGACCCGCAGAGACACGAGGAACCTCTTGTTTACGAAAACATCAAGGTGGCGACACGGAATTATAAAAATTAAACAGCAAACGATAATGAACTTCACACTGAAAATATGGCGGCAGGCGGGACCCAAGGCCAAAGGTCGTTTTGAAACCTACCCGATAAGCGGCATTTCGCCCGATTGCTCCTTTTTGGAGATGTTGGACATCCTCAACGAAAACCTCGTGAAAGAAGGCAAGGAACCCGTGTGTTTCGACCACGACTGCCGCGAGGGTATCTGCGGTATGTGCAGCCTCTACATCAACGGACATCCCCACGGCCCCGACAGCAAAATCACTACGTGTCAGCTTCATATGCGCAAGTTCAAGGACGGCGACACCATCTACGTGGAACCTTGGCGCAGCGCGGCATTCCCCGTTATCAAAGACCTTACCGTAGACCGTCAGGCCTTCGACAAGATCATTCAGGCCGGCGGCTTCATTTCGGCCACCACGGGAGGGGTGCCCGACGCCAATGCGATACCTATCCGCAAGCACGATGCCGACGTGGCCATGGACGCGGCGGCCTGCATCGGTTGCGGCGCGTGTGTGGCGGCCTGCAAGAATGCTTCGGCCATGCTGTTCGTATCGGCCAAGGTATCGCATTTGGCGCACTTGCCGCAAGGCAAGATTGAAGCCGCCGAGCGTGTTAAAAAGATGATTGCCAAGATGGACGAGCTCGGCTTCGGCAACTGCACCAACACGGGTGCATGCGAGGCGGAATGTCCCAAGGGCATCAAGATTCTTCATATCGCCAAGCTGAACCGCGAGTTCATCAAGGCTTCCTTTTGATATTGAAACGTTCTGATGGACGGAAAGTACAACAAGCAAGAAAATTATCCCGCCGGCCTCACTGCCGAACTGGCCGAGCATTGCAGGGCGATCCTCGCCCTTTTGGGCGAGGATCCGGCCCGGGAAGGCCTCTTGGCCACGCCCACGCGCGTGGCCAAGGCCCTGCAATTCCTCACGCAGGGCTACGACCAAGACCCCGTGCAGATTCTCAAAAGCGCGATGTTCAAGGAAGACTACAAGCAGATGGTCATTGTCAAGGACATCGAAATCTATTCGCTCTGCGAACACCACATGATGCCCTTTTTCGGCAAGGCGCACGTGGCCTATATTCCCAACGGCTATATCGTGGGGCTGAGCAAGATTCCCCGCGTGGTGGACGTGTTCGCCCGCCGTCTGCAAGTGCAGGAACGGCTCACCACCCAAATCAAGGAGTGCATTCAAAACGCCCTGCATCCCATAGGTGTGGCGGTAGTGATTGAGGCTCAGCACCTTTGCATGTCGATGCGCGGGGTGCAGAAGCAGAATTCCGTCACCACCACCAGCGACTTCACGGGCGGTTTTCTCACCGACCCCAAAACGAGGGGGGAATTTTTGCGGCTCATCGGAAGCGAGTTGCGTTGATTTTCACCAATTTTTCTTAACTTTACGCGGGTATATTATGGCGTAAAACAGCCTAATTGGTTCGTATTTAACATATTGCGGACTAATTTGGCTTGTTTTTGCTATGGTTGGGTCGTGCCATATCCGTGCAAGGCCTCACTATGCCCCAACGTAAAGCAGGTTTTATGAAAAACACTTCGACAATTCGTTTTGCATGGCTCCCGGTAGTCTTCACCCTACTTGCTCTCTCTATGCCCTTTCGGAGTGTGACGCAAGGGCAAGAAGTCAAGTTCATCAATGTCAGCGATGGTTCGGAGTGGAAAGCTCCTAACAACGTCATTTGTTTCAATACTCGGGAAATAGCTGTTGCCGTTACGGGTGCCGAAAGTATGTGCACGTGGACGGTGAACGATGCAAGCAAGACCTATCTGACGGATCTTGTCTACGAAGGGGCGTTGCACGACACGGTGCGGATGCGTTATAACCCGGTGGGCAATAATTCCCTTCAGTTGGGGGTTGTGGTGAGCTGGATACAAGGCGATGGAAAAGTATTTCAAAGACAGGTTTCCTTTGAGGCTTCTTGCCCTGCCGCAGACCCGGGAGCCATTACCATTCTCACCTACACGGGAGAAAGACGCATCGGCTACAATTCGTCTGCCACCACACAAACCAAGGAAATTTATTGCGAGGGTTTGACTTATGAGTTGAATGTATTGGATGGCATGGACAGGACCTATACCGAGAGTGCGCCCTTGCAGTACGCTTGGTTTACAGCCGATACCATCGACGATAAGATAGAGGGCTTTACCGTGCAGGATTATACGTCGGGAGCGGCAAAGAACAAGGCGCAATCCCGAGTGTTCATGAGCGATACGGGAAGCTATTGGATGGTGCGTGCCAGAACTTGCGATGCCTCCGGTATGGTTGCCAAGCCTTCGTTCAAGAAAATCGAGAACGTTCTTCGCAAGACCATTGTTTCCGATACACTGAGGGTGAAGCATATCCGTTATATCGAGCCGGAAGAAGGCGAACAGAAGGTATGGGTGTCGATAGACGAAACGCCCGACAAGAACATGAAGAACGTGGCCTGTGTGTATTATTCGGATTCGGTCAACAATAAGAAGTTTGAAAAAATCTACGAAGGAAACGAAAAGGGGCAGACTGGGTCGATGCCTTCCGCCGAAGAGAGTGTGAGCGGGTATATAGACTTAGAGGCGAGTCCTTTCGATTTCTCCGAAGATATTTTCTTTCCGCACTATCGTTTCAAGTGGATTTACGATACCGCCGACTTGGAAATCGCCACCGACAAGATGCGGCCGAATACAAGTAGGAGCGAGGACAAGGGATTCGGCCCCGACAGGGCTCGTATTTGCTTTAAAATCAAAGAACGTCCTGTTGTAACCGACAAGGAGAAAGAAGAAGGGGTGAACCGCAAGAAAATTCCTGTAAGTTTTGAGGTATATTGTCCCGAATGTGAGGAAGAGGCGATTAAAAACGGACGTACCGGGGATGATGCGCTCTACCGCAAGAAGAGCGAGACGTTGACCCTTCTCCGTATAGACTCCCTGCCCGAAGAATTGCCTTATACGCCCACGTTCCGTATGGGAGATAATCCTCCCGAACTTATCGAAGACAATGTCCCCGAGATATGTGGTAATACGGTCTATCAGTTGTGCGGAAAAGCCGATGACGAAGATGCGGACTACGGACGGTTGAGTTTTGTGTGGAACATATTGAGATCACCGGCAACATGGAAGAGAGAAGACAGCAGGGAGGGTTGCGTAGGTGTCAAGACGCCCGAAATTGCACAGACCGAAACGCATTTCGGCGATACGTGCAAGCTTTTCGTCTATCCCCGCAATCAATGTTTCCGCAATGGATGGAAAGATACTAAACGCGATACGGTGACCGTCTATGTGAAGGCTTTGCCGCCCGCGCCCTCTATCGTAGACCCTCTTGACGAAAGTTACACACGTCCGTTTGTGGGAACAAAGGAACCCGAGAAACCGGATGCTTTCGACAACAAGGCTTCCATATTGCTTTGCAACTACAACGCAATCAACGAGAATTGGCCCATTCGGAGTTATTATCTGATTTCGAAGAACAGTCCCATCAAACCGCAAAAAGATGACGGAAGAGAAGGTGGTTACACGTTAACGCTTCCCGAGGGTTTTGAGGGTACGATTTCCTACCAAATCACTTCGCTCGACGGAACCACGAACCCCAACGACACCAACATCATCACCCTTTCTGTAAACGGAGAGTCGGCGCGTAATAAACTGGCGGGCGAAAGTCAGCTGGCTTTCGGGTTAGCGGCGGCCAACGAGTGCGGTCCGGGCTCGGCAATGTACTATCCGGTAAATATCATCGATACCTTGCCGGTTTACGAACACATCCGTCACACTCCTTTCGAAGCGGATACGACTTTGGATTCCATAGGGTGGGCATGTGAAGGTGAATTGTGGCGTTGGACGTTGCAAGGCGAAGAGGGTAGCGACAAGCGTTATGAAGTGCGGCCTTTGGTATCGGCGGAAGGCGGTTATTCGGGTGCGGCGCGCAACACCGACAAGGTAGAATATGTGTGGACCTTTACCGATCCCACTTGGTATTTCCAACAGGCTACATTGGCGGGTGCCAATCCCACCACCGTGGGGTTCGGTCGGAATTCGGGACAGGTGTGGCTGGCCTTGCGCAACCGTTGCGGAACAAGCAAGCCCCGTCCGGGCGACTATGTGAACGTGAGACCCTTTACGCGGGTCAAGATTATGGTGACGGATATGACGGACGCCGCCACGATGCAGCCCGCCTACGACCCCTTGCTGGCACCGGGTGCTCAGGGGGCCGCCTCCAATCAGGAATTCTTAGTGCAGCCTTGCCGGGGAACGAATCTGGTGTATGCGGCCGATACTTCCTATCTCACCGAAGAATATCTTTGGTGTTTTCCCGACGATTGGAAGGTGCTCGATGAGTTTGGCTACAATACGGCCACATGGATAGGCACGGGCGACAGCGCCAATTTCGCCCGTACCAAAAACGACAGTCTTTTCGACCCTATGCGGGGTATCGATGAGATGCGCGTGAGCGTGCAGGTGGGTGGCGATACGGGCAACATCATGGTTATCGGCAAGAAGTCGGGTTGTAGCTTCTTCTACGACAATGTGGCGGGAGGTAGTGCGCATCCGGAATTGAGAGGTGGGCACCGCGCCGACAGCCTCCGTGTCTTCGTGCGTCCTTTTACGGGCAAACCTTCGTTGCTCGCGTGGTCGAAAGATCTTTGCGTCCGCACCACGCAGACGCTTGCGGTGAAGCCCGACCCCACGCAAGACAAGAAGACGCAGCAGGAAACCTATTTCACATGGACTTTCCCCGAAGACTGGATTGTGAATTACCGCAACGCCCGCCGCGATACGGTGGACGTGGTGATACCGGACCGCATTACCGAAGAAGGTGTGACGCCTTTGCGCGGCGATACGGTGAAGGTCTATTCCCACCGTCACGATTGCGACCCCACCAACAAGGGCGACAGCATCCTTCATGTGTTCCGTCTTGTGGATACCCTCTCTCTCGATCCGGGAAGTATATTCAAGGATTTGTTGCACAAGGGCATGGCCCTTAACCTTTCGCCTTGCGAGGGCGATACCGTGGAATATACCTTGGATGGTTCGTTCCATGCGGAGATGGACTCCATCGTATTCCGTTGGAGTTTGGCCAAGGATTTGAACGGAACCCATAATTTTGAAACGGGCGACTCCATAGACCTCACCGGCTGGCGGGTGCTCAACGAAGGTTCCTATTCGGCCAATCCCCGTAACCCCACCACGGGTTTGAAGATGATTGTGGGACGCGCTCCCATGCGGATT
>CAMWQD010000073.1 GCA_947176325.1 uncultured Bacteroidales bacterium
CTTCAATGGTGTGTTAAAAATCAGTCTGCAATATTATAACAAATTATTAAATAAAGAAAGCAAAACGAACTTATCGCACCACCGTTTTACGAACATCCCGACGATATGGCATAGAAATAAAAAAGCGGCCTACCTGTTTGGTAAACCGCTTAAGATGTTTGGCGGTGAGATGAATAATGAAAAATCACAAGACGAATACCCAAATCGCATTGTTATCGGATTTGAGAGAACAGCCATTCTAAATTGTCGGGGGTGAAGGCTTTGTTACACGCATCCACATGGCGAAAACCGGGAAGGGGTTTAAAGACGGCGTTTCCGTGCAGTGAATTTATTTCCTCCACGGTCTTTTGGCATTTTTCATGCGGATTTTCTTCGGTGCCTGCCGTACAAAGGATGGGCGTTGACAGTAATCCTTCCAAGTTTTTTCCCCGATAGACACCTGAGGCTATCATGGCACCGGCAAAGAGTTGGGGATTGTCTGCGATTAGTTTCCATGTGCCGGCCGCTCCCATCGAGGCGCCTAAAATGTAAATCCTTGACGAGTCGATGCCATGCAGGGCAATGTATTTATCTATAAAAGGGCGAAGGTGGCTTACAAACGGCACTTTATCTTTCAGCCTTTCCTTTTTTGCCATTAGCGGGGGATGAAAACTGAATCCGTTCCAGTGCGGTTTGGGCCTTTGAGGAACCATACCGTCCCACGATGCCGTTTTGGGGCATTGGGGAACCAGCATATAGGCCTTGAGGCCTGCGTTGTTCAGATACGTGTATATTTCTTTGACCGCAGGCATGCCGAGAGGTGAAAGATTGTCGTTGCCACGTCCGCCGGCACTATGCAGGAAAATCACCAAGGCCGTAGATCCCGCACTGTCGGGGTTGATAACGGCTTCCCGATAGAAAACCTGTCGGTTGTTGACCGTATCGCAGTGCGCCGTAAAGGTTTCCAAAATCATCTGTGATACAAGTGGCCCGCGCTTTTGTGCCTGCACCATTGCACAGCAAAGCATAAGATAAAGTGATAACAGGATGGTTTTCCTCATGGCTATAGTTGACAATGAAACTCAAAGATAATGAAAAATTAAAGAACCACTTTTACCCGTCCCTCTTTGCGGGGCTTGGCGGTGCCGGGTTCTCCGTCGGGATAGCCTAAACAGAGGCATACGCGCGCCGTGTAGTGAGGCTCTATGCCGGCTTCCTGCATCAGCTTCTTGCCCAATTCGCTCTCGAAGGTTTCTTCGGCGCGGCTGACGTAGCAGCTTCCTATGCCCAACGACCATGCGGCCAAGGTCATGTTCACCGCCGCCGAGGTGCAGTCGTGCACGCCATAGAGCCAGTTGCGGGGCGCAAACAGGGTGATTACGGTAGGGGCACCGTAAAAGCCGCTCTTGATGGAATCGTCGTCGGCGATGCTTTTCTGCGCCTGCGAAACAAAGTGGATGCCGTCGGAATTGGCGTGTCCGAAAAACGCCCGGTTGATACGTCCGAGCCTTTCGTTGGTTTCTTTATTCTGACAGACCAGCATAACGGGCGATTGCCGTCCTCCCGCCGTGGAAGCGTAGAGTCCGGCTTGCAGAATCCATTTCAAATCATCCTCCTTAATCTGTTCCTCCTTATAATGCCGGATGGTTCTTTTCTCCAATAAATGGCGGATTACCTCGTTCATCGGTTCTGTATTTCTTTCCAACATTGCGGGTCCGGCGCGTAGAAATCGTGCGTGTAGCCGTATGCCACGGCAGGGCATCCCCTGCAAAAACGCAGCAGTTCGCAACGGGAGCATTTTTCAAATTTATCGTGTTGCCGGTAGGCGTTCATCTTTTCCCCTTGATAGATGCGGTATAAGGGTTCATCAAAAAGATTTCCTATCGGGCTTTCAAACCGTCGGCAAGCCATAACGTTGCCGGTCGGCAGAATGGTTATGTGGCAGTCGCCGCAATGGCATCCATCGTAGAGAGTGTCCGCTTCCGCATCTTCGGGTATGTGGAACAATCCTTTTTCGTAGAGGAACAACGTCCAAAGATGGTCTTTGAGGTTGAATATCGTTCCGCTGTCTTTGTATTGTTCGAATTTCCGCCAGATACGTTCCAGAAAGTCCCGATACTCCAAAGGTTCGATATGGGTGCTTTTCTCGAAGGAGGTGGGGCAATAGCGCCCGAAAGCGAATATATCCACCTTGTGCGCCACCGCCAAGTCGATGATGGCGGGTATTTCGTGCAGGTTCGTGCCCGATACGGTTGTCATGACGGCGCAGCGGATTCCGGCCTTGCGGATAAGGGCGATTTTTTCTATTGTCGTATCGAAGGAGCCGGGTTTGCGGATGGCATCGTGCGTATCTCTGAGCCCGTCTATGGAGAGTTGGTATTTGTCGCAACCCTGCGCCTTGAGCCGTGTGCATACTTCATCGGTCAGATGAAACGGATTGCCCAAAATCGTAAAGGGAATATCCCGTTCCCGAAGCAATGCGAGAATATCCCAAAAGCGGTGGTGCAGAATCGGGTCGCCGCCCGTGATGTAGAAGTAGGGGAGACGGTTCATGCGGCGGCACATCTCCACACAATCCTCTATCACTTGCCGGGCTTGGGAAAAGGACATGTCCACCAATTCGGGATGCCCTTCGGCAAAGATGTAGCAATGGGCGCAACGTTGGTCGCAGCGGTCGGTGATATGCCATTGGAAAGCGAAATATTCCATGATAGGTGGTTTTTCCCAAAAAGAAAACCCGACGGAAATAAGAAATCATCTCCGTCGGGAAATCCAAGTGCAGACTACTTGTCGCCGGCGCCGCAGGCCGAACCGCAGGAACCGGGTTTGGGAGCGGGTTTGGGTTCGCCGCCGCCTGCACCGCAAGCGGAACCGCAGGGAGCGGAGCCTTGTTTGTTTTCGGCTTTGGCACAGAGGTAAGCCTGTGCGGTGTGCTTCACAGCACCGTTGTCGATACGTTTCATAAGCGTGATGTTTTTAGGGTTAAACAATAATTTTACCTCACAAAAATAGCGTGCTGAATTTTATGAATCAAGAACTTATAATTTTGTTAGCAAATAACAAAAAGGTTACTTTTGATGATTTTCAGAAGTTTGAAAAAGCAAATCCGATGAAAAAAAATTACTTTTCGGAATAGGTTTGCGCATATGTGAGGCATCCACTAATTTTACCGATGAAAATAATCGCGGATATGAGAAAGAAAGAGCAGCGTAACGCCATTATAGAGATATGCCCCGTGCGGAATGTGGTGGCGCGTTTCGGCAACAAGTGGGCATTGCTTGTGATTCTTGTGCTGAGCGAAAACGAGCCGATTCGATACAATGAATTGGGACGCAAGATACCGGATATTTCTTCCCGCATATTGTCCAATACCTTACGGACTCTCGAAGCCGACGGTCTTGTAAATCGTAAATATTATCCGGAAGTGCCGCCGAGGGTGGAGTATTCGCTTACGGAAACAGGCCGCTCCCTGGTGCCTATCATCACGCAACTCACGCAGTGGGCGCAAGCCAATCTCAAGAAGATTATGGAACACCGCGCTCAAAGCGATACCTAACTATGATTAAACACGGGATGCCAAAATCACCATAGTTAGGTATTGCCCGCCGTGGCTATACGGGTTAATCTTGCAAACGAAAAAGAAGCCCGTATAATGAATTTTAAGTTGAGGTTTTTATTATTGATTGTCTTGCTGTTGCCTGCGTTTTTGCAAGCACAGACCGATGCCGTGAGCGGCGCTTCGCTGTCTGCGGACGTCCGGGAAAGGCTCAAAGCCGAGTTGAAAGCGGAATTGCTGGAGGAATTGCGCGGTGAATGGGCGGAGGTTCAAACGCCGGCTCAAGCATCGGCCGCACGAGACACATCTCGGAAAAAGAAGACGGAAGCCGTGAGCGGTCCACGCTTGCAGGTGGGGGGCTACGGGGAGGCCGTAATGACCCGCAATTTCTTTAGCGACAACTATCTGCGCTACAAGAATCCCGAATTGTATAAGAACGAACAGCATGGACGTTTCGACTTGCCGCACGTGGTGATTTGGCTCGGTTACAATTTCGGCAAAGGCTGGTCTATGGGCAGCGAGATAGAGTTTGAACACGGAGGCACGGAGAGTGCCGTTGAAATTGAGGAGGAAGAGGGGGGTGAATACGAATCGGAAATAGAACGCGGCGGCGAGGTGGCTTTGGAGCAGTTTTGGATTCAAAAGAGTTTTTCGCCGGCCTTGAATATCCGTGCGGGGCATATCATCGTGCCGGTGGGGGCTACCAACGCGCACCACATGCCCACCGAATATTTCGGCGTGTATCGGCCGGAGGGCGAGAACACCATTATTCCTTGCACTTGGCACGAAACCGGCATCAGTTTTTGGGGAGAAACCCGAGGCTGGCGCTACGAGATCATGTTTATTGCCGGTTTGGATGCCGACCGCTTCAACAGCAAGGGCTGGATTCACGACGGGGCAGGGAGTCCTTATGAGTTCAAGATAGGCACTTCTTATGCCGGTGCGTTCCGTATCGACAATACTTCCGTGCCCGGATTGCGCCTGTCTTTGAGCGGCTATGTCGGCAACAGCTTCAACAACACGCTCTACAATCACAGCCATTCCCGTTGGGAAAAGGTGCACGGCACGGTGGGCATCGGCGCTTTCGATTTTGCCTATAACAACCATCATGTCATCGTCAGGGGCAACGTAACCTACGGGCATCTTTCCGATTCCAGAATGATTACGGCCTTCAACGCCAATATGTCGGGTTCTTCGGTGTCGGCGCGTCAACCTGTGGCTTCCGATGCCTTGGCCGCAGGGTGCGAGATTGGCTACGATTTCTTCTCGCTTTCAAGCAACCTGCGCGGAATGGGGCAGAAATTCTTTCTTTTCGGGCGTTACGATTACTACGATTCCATGCTGAAAACCGCCGAGGGCGTGGCACGGAAGACATGGTGCGGACGGCAACGGATATCTGCCGGCATCAATTATATGCCCCTCAAGAACATCGCCATCAAGGCCGAATATGCCATCGGCATCTTGAATCCCTACACGGTTACAGGCGCCAACGGAGTTTCCGAAACGCGCCGTTACAACAACGAACCTTCAGTTTCGATAGGCATCACCTATTCGGGATTGTTCGAAAAATAATATGTGAATAACTAAAAATCAGATAGAAATGAAACTAAGAACACTGTTTTACATGGTATCGGCCCTCGCCCTTGCAGGGCTTACGGTTTCCTGCAAAGATCCCGACGACCTCACTTGGGAAGAGGAACGCGAGAAAGATTTGAAAGATGTTGCGGAAGTTTATGTAGATAAGACCGTGGTTCCCACCTATGCGGCCTTGGCGGAAAACGCTATGGAACTTGCCGATATCTGCGCGGAAATCGAAGCTTCCGTGCGCAAGAACGAAAGTACCGATGTGGCGGCGAGCGGAACCCTCTGTGCCGAAACGAAACAACTGATGGCCCAAGCTTGCGAGAAATGGTATGCCGCCCGCAAGTATTGGGAGTTGAGCGAAGCATGGTTGTACGGGGCCGCCGATGATTATTCGATAGACCCGCATATCGATTCATGGCCCTTGGATGCCGTGGAGCTCGAACAGTTGCTCAACGACCCGGTGCGTATGGAAAAAATGGATGCGTCGTATGCCGCCGATTTTCTCGGTTACGGCTTGTTGGGATTCCATGCCGTGGAATACATGATTTTTGATTTGAACGCCGACAAGAATTCCTTGCAGGGCAGCCCGCGTTCTGCCTCCTACAAACGCATTGAAGAAGCGGTATATCTGGCGGCGGTGGCCGAAGACCTGCGCAATCAATGTGTGCGTCTCCATGCCGCATGGGCCGGAATTGACCGTGTAAGTGCCGAACAGCGCGAGATTTTGGATGAAGCCGACATGAGTGTCTTTAACTATGGCGCCAGCATGCGCAATGCGGGCAAGGGTGGTTCAAAATACACCAACTACCTGCAGGTGGCGCAGGAAATACTGACGGGTGCCGCCGACATCGCCGACGAAGTGGCGAATCAGAAGATAGGCCGCCCCAATACCGGCACGAGCGGCGAAGACCTCAGTTATATCGAATCGCCCTACGCCAAGAACTCCAAGCAGGATTTCTACGACAATATCGTAAGTGTCAAGAATGCCTATGAGGGTTATTTCAACGGCGAGCGTGTCGGAAAATCCATCAGCGATTACCTGCGGAGCAAAAACGACAAGCAGATGAACGAGGCCGACCAGGCCGTGCGCGATGCCATTGCCGCCGCCCTCGCCGCCATTGAGGCTGCGCCCGCGCCCTTTGTGAATTATGCGGGAAGCAACAACGAACTGTGGGCGAAGGCCACTGAAGCCTGCAACCGTCTGTCCGATGCGCTGAATGAAGCCGAAACGTTAATCGAATAAA
>CAMWQD010000074.1 GCA_947176325.1 uncultured Bacteroidales bacterium
AGATATGTGGAGTATCGTATTGGCAAGTGTGGTCATCTTTTTGGTGATTATCCTGCTGTTGGTGGCCTTGCTTTTGTTTGCGCGCAACAAACTCATGCCGCAGGGAAAGGTGAAGCTCAACATTAACGGCGAAAAGACCTTGGAAGTGGAAACGGGCTCCTCCTTGCTCTCCACCTTGGCCTCGCAGAAAATCTACCTGCCCTCGGCCTGCGGTGGAAAAGGCAGCTGCGGTCTGTGCCGTTGCCGCGTTACCGAGGGCGGCGGCAGCATATTGCCCTCCGAAAAAGGCTTTTTCTCCTATCGCGAGCAGCAAGACAACTGGCGCTTGGGCTGTCAGGTGAAGGTGCGCAACGACCTTTCCGTGCAGATTCCGCCCGAAGTGTTCGGCGTGCGCAAATGGGAGTGTGAAGTGGTCTCCAACAAGAACGTGGCCACTTTCCTCAAGGAATTTGTGGTGAAGCTGCCCGAAGGCGAGAACCTGAATTTCAGGGCGGGCGGTTACATTCAGATTGATGTGCCGGCCTGCACGGTTCACTACAAGGATATTGAGGTGCAGGAGGAATACCGCGCCGATTGGGACAAGCTGCATATGTGGGATTTGGTGATGAAGAACCCCGAACCCTGCTTCCGCGCCTATTCCATGGCCAACCACCCCGCCGAGGGCAACCGCATCATGCTCAACGTGCGTATCGCCACCCCGCCTTTCGACCGCAAGAAAGGCGCCCTCATGAACGTGAACCCCGGTGTCTGCTCTTCGTATATCTATTCGCTCAAACCCGGCGACAAAATCACCATTTCGGGGCCTTACGGCGAGTTCTTCGTGCAGGAGACCGAGCGCGAGATGATGTTTATCGGCGGCGGTGCGGGCATGGCGCCCATGCGCTCGCAGATTTTCGACCAGTTCAAGACGCACCACACCAAAAGGAAAGCTTCGTTCTGGTATGGCGGCCGCTCTCGCAAGGAGCTCTTCTATATGGACGAATACGAACAGTTGGAGAAGGAAAACCCCAACTTCAGCTTCCATGTGGCTTTGAGCGAGCCTCTGCCCGACGATGCATGGACGGGATATACCGGTTTCATTCATCAGGTTATCTACGACAACTATTTGAAGAATCATCCCGAACCCGAGGAAATCGAATACTACCTCTGCGGCCCCAAACCCATGACGGACGCGGTGGTGAAGATGCTCGACAGCCTCGGCGTGCCTCCCGAAATGATCCGTTACGACAATTTCGGAAACTAAAATGTTGTTCCGCTATCTGATTACATTGATTTCCCGCTTCGGGGACATGCTTGCCGGGGCGGGGTGGAACATAGGTTTGGTGCGCGTCGCCACGGGCGTGGCGGTGGTGGTTTGCGTGGGGTTGTTCACGTGGGGCGTGTATGGTCTGCTGCGGCTTTCGTTCTCCTACATCGTGCGTCTGGCGGTATCCAAATCCAAGCATAAGATCGGCGAAATCATCGTCAAGCGGCACGTTATCCGCCATACCGCGGGCTTTATCCTCTCCCTTATCCTCAACGCCGCCGTTCCCGTGATTTTCGAGTCGCTGCCGGGGTGGATTGCACCCATGCAGAAACTCATGAGTGTCTGCGTGTTGTGGTTTGTGGTGAGAATGGTGACGGGAAGCCTCTGGTGCGTGGTCGACTATCAGACCGTCTATCAACGTCATAAACAGAAGTCCTATAAGGGGGCGGTGCAGTTCTCGGTCATCATCGTCTATTTCGTGGGCGGCATCATCCTGCTTTCCATCTTGCTGAACAAATCTCCGTTGGTGTTTATCGGCGGGTTGGGCGCGGCCTCGGCGGTGCTGATGCTGATATTCAAGGACAGTATTTTGGGCCTTGTGGCGGGGGCGCAGTTGTCCTACAACGACATTATCCGTCTGGGCGATTGGATTACAATGAGCAAGTTCGGGGCGGACGGCACGGTGATAGACATCACCCTCACCACCGTGAAGGTGCAGAATTTCGACCTCACCGTCACCACGATACCCGCCTACAACCTCATATCGGACTCGGTGCAGAACTGGCGGAGCATGTCCGATTCCAAGCACCGCCGCATTCAGCGCTCGTTCAATCTCGACGTAACGTGCATACGCTTCTGCGACAAGGCCTACATAGACCGGCTGGCGGGCAGGGAAGCCCTGGCGGAGTTCATGAAACCCTACGCCCATGCCGAGAATTTGCCGCACGGAGGCGTCACGAACATCTTTCTTTTCCGCCGCTATGTGGAATTCTACCTGCGGCATCATCCCGACATCGAGAACGACCCCAACTACACCTTGATGGTGCGGCAGTTGGCCATGAACGACTACGGCCTGCCCTTGCAGATTTATTGCTTCACCCGCACTTCGGTGTGGACGGCCTACGAAGCGATACAGGCCGACGTGTTCGACCATCTGCTGGCCATGGCGCCCGTGTTCGGGCTGTCGGTGTTCGAGCGTCCCGCCCAGCCGGATTTCCGCGCAAGTGAATATTTGTAATTATTCGTATCTTTGTGAACTAACGCCAAAAACTTTCGGTATGCGTAGCGACACCCTGATCATCATTCCCACCTACAACGAAAAGGAGAACATAGAGAAAATCATACGCAAGGTGTTTTCGCTGCCCAAGGCCTATGATATTCTGGTGGTGGAGGATAATTCGCCCGACGGCACGGCCGCCATTGTCGACCGGCTGATTGCGGAAGAGTTTTCCGACCGTCTGTACATAGAGAAACGTGCCGGCAAACAGGGGCTCGGCACGGCGTATATCCACGGCTTCAAGTGGGCGATTGCACAGGGACGCTATGATTACGTCATCGAAATGGACGCCGATTTCTCGCACAATCCCGACGACCTGATACGTCTGTATGAGGCCTGCGCCAAGGACGGGGCCGACCTCTGCGTGGGTTCGCGCTATGTGAACGGCGTGGTGAATGTGGTGAACTGGCCCATGGGGCGCGTGTTGATGTCGTATTTCGCCTCGGCCTACGTGCGCACGGTGACCCGCATGCCTTTGGGCGACGCCACCGCCGGTTTCGTGTGCTACAAGACCTCCCTGCTGCGCAACCTCGACTTGGACGACGTGCATTTCGTGGGCTACGCTTTCCAGATAGAGATGAAGTATACCGCCTATAGGCTTGGCTATCAGCTTAAGGAAGTGAGCATTGTGTTTACCGACCGCAAGGAGGGCGTGTCGAAGATGAGCCGCAAGATTTTCAAGGAGGCTTTCTTCGGGGTGATTCAGCTGCGCTTCCGCCGTTTTCACGGCCAATACAAGGGCAAGCCGAAAAAACCGCTCTATTCGCTCGGATAGGCGGGATTTTTGTACTTTTGTACGTTTTGCAGAAAAGAAAAATTTATAATTAGATAATCAATACATTAAGTTTACAATGGGTAAAGAAGCAGCAAAAAAAACAGTTTATCTGTTTGGCAACAAAACGGCTGAAGGCAGGGCCGACATGCGTAACCTGTTAGGTGGAAAAGGCGCCAACTTGGCGGAAATGAGCCTGATAGGTCTGCCCGTACCTCCGGGTTTCACCATCACCACCGAGGTGTGCACCGCCTACAACGAAATCGGTGCCGAAGCCGTCATCAATATGATTAAACCCGAAGTGCAGGCAGGTATGGCCTGGGTGGAGAAGATCATGGGCGCCAAATTCGGCGACGGGGTCAATCCGCTTCTGTTTTCGGTGCGTTCGGGAGCCCGCGCTTCCATGCCCGGCATGATGGACACCATTCTCAACCTCGGTATCAACGACGAGGTGGTGGAAGCCTTGGTGAAGAAAACCGGCAACGAACGTTTCGCATGGGATTCCTACCGTCGTTTCGTGCAGATGTACGGCGACGTGGTGTTGGGCATGAAACCCAAGTCGAAGGAAGACATCGACCCCTTCGAGGCCATTATCGAGAAAGTTAAGGAAGAAAAGAACGTGAAGCTCGATACCGAGCTCACCGTAGACGACCTCAAGAACTTGGTGAAACTGTTCAAGAAGGCCGTGAAGGAGAACACGGGCAAGGATTTCCCCGTGGATCCGTGGGAACAGCTTTGGGGTGCGGTGATTGCCGTATTCGACAGCTGGATGAACGAGCGCGCCATTCTCTACCGTCGTCTGAACAACATCCCCGCCGAATGGGGCACGGCCGTAAACGTGCAGACCATGGTGTTCGGCAACATGGGCAACACCTCGGCCACCGGCGTATGCTTCAGCCGCAACGCCTCCACGGGCGAGAACAAGTTCAACGGCGAATATTTGGTGAACGCACAAGGTGAAGACGTGGTGGCGGGTATCCGCACGCCGCAGGAAATCACCCTGCTCGGTTCGCAACGCTGGGCGCAGCTGCAAGGCATTTCCGAAAAGGAACGCGCCGAAAAATATCCTTCGCTCGAAGAAGCGATGCCCGAACTCTATAAGGAATTGTGGGAGTTGCAGAACAAGCTCGAGCTCCACTACAAGGATATGCAGGACATGGAGTTCACCATTCAGGAAGGCCGCCTGTGGATGTTGCAGACCCGCAACGGAAAGCGTACGGGCGCGGCTATGGTGCGCATCGCCATGGAACTCTGCAAGGAAGGCCTTATCAGCGAAAAGGACGCGCTTCTGCGCATCGAACCCAATAAACTCGACGAATTGCTGCACCCTGTGTTCGACAAGGTGGCCCTTGCCTCGGCCAAGGTTATGGCCAAGGGTCTGCCCGCTTCGCCCGGTGCGGCCACGGGTCGCATCCTCTTCTTTGCCGAAGATGCCGAGAAGGTGGTGGAGAAGAACCCCGGCGAAAAGGTGATTTTGGTGCGTATCGAAACCTCGCCCGAAGACCTCAAGGGTATGTATATCGCCCAAGGTATTCTGACGGCGCGCGGCGGTATGACCTCTCACGCGGCGGTTGTGGCGCGCGGTATGGGCAAGTGCTGCGTTTCGGGTGCGGGCGAGATTGAGATCGACTACAAGAAGCGCACGCTCACCATGGGCGGAAAGACCTATAAGGAAGGCGACTATATTTCGTTGAACGGTTCCACCGGTCAGGTGTTCGACGGCGAAATCAAGACTATCGACGCCGAAATCAGCGGCGATTTCCAAGCCTTGATGGATTTGGCCGACAAATACACCCGCATGGTGGTGCGCACCAATGCCGACACTCCGCACGATGCGGCGGTGGCCCGCAATTTCGGTGCCCGCGGTATCGGTCTCTGCCGTACTGAGCACATGTTCTTCGAGGGCGACAAGATTATTCCCATGCGCGAGATGATTCTGGCCAAGGACGAAGCCGGACGCCGCGCCGCCTTGGCGAAACTGTTGCCCTTGCAGCGTGCCGACTTCGAAGGCATCTTCGAGGCCATGCACGACCTGCCCGTGACGGTGCGCCTTTTGGATCCCCCCTTGCATGAATTCGTTCCCCACGATACGAAGGGTCAGGAAGAAATGGCCAAGGTGATGCATATCGGCGTGGAAGAGGTGAGCGCCAAGGTGAAGGAATTGGAAGAAGTGAACCCGATGCTCGGCCACCGTGGCTGCCGCTTGGGCAATACCTATCCCGAAATTTCGGAAATGCAGACGCGCGCTATCTTGGAAGCGGCCCTGAACCTCAAGAAGCGTGGCGTGAAGGCCCGTCCCGAAATCATGGTGCCGCTGGCCGGAACCAAGAAGGAATTGGCCGATCAGGTGGATATCATTCACCGCACCGCCGAAGCCGTATTCGCCGAACGCGGCGAGAGAATCGACTATATGGTGGGTTCGATGATCGAGATTCCTCGTGCCGCCCTCACCGCCAACGAAATGGCCGAGGTGGCGCAGTTCTTCTCGTTCGGTACCAACGACCTCACGCAGATGACCTACGGTTTCTCGCGCGACGATATCGGCAAGTTCCTGCCCGTTTACCTCGACAAGAACATCCTCAAGCACGACCCGTTCCAGATTTTGGATCGCGAGGGTGTGGGTCAGTTGGTGAAATGCGGTGTGGAAAAGGGCCGTCAGACCCGTCCCGACATCAAGTTGGGTATCTGCGGCGAACATGGCGGCGAACCGAGCTCCATCGCTTTCTGCGATTCGCTGGGCATGAGCTATGTGAGCTGCTCGCCCTATCGTGTGCCTATCGCACGGGTGGCGGCGGCGCAGGCCAATGTCTCCACGCAGGAATAGCGGCTGTCCGCTGTTTGAAATAAGGAGAGGGGGCGCACAAAGTGCGCCCCCTTTTTTTTGTCTTTCGTCTGCCTTCAATTTGAACTGTTCGGTTTTTCCGAACAGTTGAATACGCATCTAATTTTGTTGAGTAGGGAGTTGTCGTCTTGCTTTTTATTGCCTATCTTTGTATTATTAAAAGTTTATTGGTGATTATTTAAAACATATACGTATGTATAATGATATAAGCCTCTC
>CAMWQD010000075.1 GCA_947176325.1 uncultured Bacteroidales bacterium
CGAATAATCCCCGTATCCTGAAGGTAACGGGCGATACCACGCTCACGGCCATCTTTGCCAAGAACGGCACCGAACCCACCGCCAACGAGAATGCCGAGGCGGACAACTTCCGCGTTTATGTGCAGAACCGCACGATTTACCTGTCGGAAGACAGAGGTGTGGTGCAGGTGTATAATATGGCGGGGCAGTGTGTCTATAACGGCCACGCTACGGCTATCCCCGTTCAACAGAGCGGCGTGTATGTCCTGCGCGTCGATGGCAAAAGCCGCAAGATTATCGTGCGCTAAGCTTCAAACATCGCACATTCCAATGGAGGAGGCATTTGTCTCCTCCTTTTTTTATCTTTGCGGTATAAAACCATATAATGAGGAAGCAATGAACGACAAGATAGAATATATCGTAATGTTCATTTCAGAGTTTTCCAAAAAACATCATCTCACCGGGCGGCAGGCGTATCGGTATCTGAAGGAATTTGGTGGTGTTGATATGCTGGACAAGTTCTACGATGTGATGCACACGCAAAGTTTTGGAAATATGGTTTTGGATGTTACAGCATTTTGTCATAGGAGAGGAGGAACATTGCAATGAGGCTTTTCCACGGCACCATATCTCACTTTGAAGAAATAGACTTGTCGAAATCCAATTCCGCAAAAGATTTCGGACGGGGTTTTTATCTTTCCCCCGACAAGGCTCAGTCTGAACGTTGGGCAATGTTTAAAGCCATTCAGACGAATGGAACGCCTAAAGTCTATGAATTTGAGTTTGACGAAAGTTCACTTAAAAACGGAGGATTGTCGGTTAGGCGTTTTGACGGATATACGGAGGATTGGGCGGAGTTTGTTTTTGCCAATCGGAAAAATCTGTCAGAAAGCAATATTCACAACTATGACATCGTGATAGGGCCGATAGCAAACGACAAAGTGGGAGCGCAAATCCGAAATTACATAGAGGGCAATATTTCTTTAGAGGTTTTTATGGAAAGGCTTAAATACATGAAAGGCATTACATTCCAATATTTCTTTGGAACAGAAAAAGCCATAAAACATTTACGGAAATTATGAGCGATTTTCAATATATGGTGGAATGTACCACGCGGGATGTGATACGTCTGCTTATGGAGCGTAATGATATGCAGATGGAAGATGCGTTGGATAAGGTATATAACTCGCGGACATACGAGAACCTTCAGAACGAGAAATCGGGTTTGTATATACAAAGTCCGGAATATGTGTATGAGGAATTGATGCACGAAGTCCATTTTTGAAAGTTGTAGAACCGATACAAGCGAGAACACGATGAAAAAGATAGGAAGAATTACGGCTATGGTGGCGGGGATGCTTTTGCTGTTGACTTCTTGCAGAACCCAATACCATTTTCCGGGAGGGGATCCGCGTCGCCGCACCGCGCCCAAAAACTGCGGCTGCCCGTCTTATTCTTGGGGCGGGGCGGCCTCCAGCACCTCCACGCCAAGCAATCCGTGGACTCTCAAGGCGGAGGCGTCGGACAGCGACGTGGCCGTGGCGAACCCGCCCGCATGGGATAGCAGACGGTAGTCCTTTCCCTCCACACGGAACACGGCTCCTTCGGGCAGGTTTCGGACAAGGGCCCTTCCCCACACCCGTAGCGGCTCGGTAGCATACGCCGCCGCATCCCTGTCTTTCTGTTCCTCCGACCACTTTTTCAACTCCTTGCGGATTTCTTTCTCCCGTTCCTTTTCTTCTTTCTCTCTCCTCTTGCGTAAGATTTCCTCGGCCTTCACCCCCATATACGGAGCAGGAATCCTCACGCCCTCCTTCAACAAACGTAAATAAGTGCGTTCGAAAGCCTTGCGGTCTGCGCCGTAACGGTTGCAGGCCTCGTTGAGCTCGGTTTCGAAATAGCGCGAGGTCTTGACGAAATAGTTGTCGATGACTTCCAGAATATCGGGCGGAAAGATGTCGGGCGAATGAAAGGGCGCGAAAACCTTTCTGAAATTGGCCTTCCATTCCTTGCCGTGTGCGTTCACGCTGTCGCCGTATTGCAGTTGCGTGGTCAGATGCGCCCATTCGTGCAGGAAGACAAAGAGAAGCGCGTAGGGGTTGAGGGCTATCTGCAAGGAAATGGTGTGCATGCCGCTGAACCCCGAAGCGTGTCGACCCGAAGGCTCGCGCGGCTGTATGTAATAGCCCAGCGCCCGCCCCTTGCGGTCGGAGAACGCCACGTGCACCGGGTAGGTGTGGAGCATGTGCAGCACGCCCGGCAAGGCCGCCCGTATGATGTAGGGGGCGAGCGCTTGTTCCAGATTGCGGTATACGCGGAGCGGTGTTTTCTTTGAAAAGGCTGCGGGCATAGGGCGAATTTACACAAAGCGGGGAAATTCGGAAAATTCCTGCTATTTTTGCTGTATGGACGATTTGAAGAAGTTTTTTAAGAGCCTGCTCCGATACAGGGGGAACATCACGTTGAATATCGTGTTCAACGTGCTCTATGTGCTCACCTCCGCGCTCTCCATCACGATGATCGTGCCCTTTGTCTCCGTGCTTTTCGGCATGGTGCCTCCCGTGGAAACCCCTCCGGAATTCTCGTTCAACGTGAACAGCGTTCTGCAGAACGCCTACTATTATGTGGGGCAATATCAGCAACGGCACAGCACCATGGGGGCGTTGATTGTCCTCTCCATTTCCTTTGTGGGGGTTACCTGCGTCACCAATGTATTCCGCTACTTCTCCCTGTTCTTCCTCTGCAATCTGCGGAGCGCCCTCCTGCGCGATATGCGCACCTCTTTCTATGCCCACATGATGACCCTGCCTTTGGGTTATTTCTCCGAGAAGCGCAAGGGCGACTTGCTTTCGCGCATCAACAGCGATGTGGGCGAGGTGGAATACGGGGTGGCGCGTTCCTTGCAGGGCGCGGTGATGGAGCCTTTGTTCGTGGTGGTGTTCGTGGCGGGGCTGTTTATGATAAACTGGCAGCTTTCGCTGGTGGTGCTGGTGGTTTTTCCGCCGATGATGTATGTGGCGGGCAAGATAGGGGCGAGCCTGAAGAAGAAATCCAAACGGGTGCAGGGGATGTTGGGAGAAATGGTGTCGCGGGTGGAGGAGTCCATCAACGGGCTTCGCATCATAAAATCATTCAATCTGATAGAACTTTCCGAAAAAAGTTTTTCCGAGCAGAATGTACGCTATGTCCAGGCGCTCAACGGGGTGCTGCGCCGCAGGGATCTCGCCGGCCCGCTCACCGAAATGATGTTGATTCTCTTGGCTCTCGGCGTGATGCTTTTCGGGGGCATAAAGGTGATGGGAGGGGGCTTGAACGCCGATATGTTCGTGCTGTTCGTGCTTCTGCTCATCAAGACGATTTCGCCCGCCAAACATGCGGTGGCGGCTTTCTACGATATTCAGAAAGGGCGTGCCGCCTTGGAGCGTATCTATGCGGTGTTGCGCGAGCCTTCGGGCGAACCCGAGGAGAAGGATGGCCGGCGCAAAAGCACGTTTGAAAAGGAAATCCGCTACGAAGACGTGAGCTTCCACTACGAAGGCAGCGACAAGGATGTGGTGGATCATGTGAATCTGGTGCTCGAGAAAGGCAAGACCTATGCGTTTGTGGGTGCTTCGGGCGCGGGCAAGACCACCACGGCCGATTTGCTGAGCCGTTTTTACGAGGTGTCGTCGGGGCGGGTGACGATGGACGGGGTGGATATCCGGCAGATTAGGCGTGACGACTTGCGGGAATTGGTGGGCACGGTGAGTCAGTTCCCCTTTGTATGGCGCGACACGGTGGCCGCCAACATCGCCTTCGGGCTTGGGAATGTGAGCCGGGAACAGATAGAACAGGCCGCCAAACAAGCTTTCGCTCACGACTTTATCGTGCAGCTGCCGCAAGGCTACGATACGGTGTTGGGCGACAACGGCATGAATCTTTCGGGCGGTCAACGGCAAAGAATCGTCATTGCCCGCGCCATTCTCAAGAATGCCCCGATATTGGTGCTCGACGAGGCCACCTCGGCCTTGGACGCCGAGTCGGAAATCAAGGTGCAGCAGGCTTTGGAAAAACTGATGCAGGGACGCACCTCGGTGGTGATAGCCCATCGTATCAGCACGATACGCAATGCCGACTGCATTGTGGTGTTCGAAGACGGAAAGATTGTCGAGCAGGGCACCCATTCGCAACTCATGGAAAAAGGAGGCGGTTACGCCAAATATGTCAATCTGCAAACGCTATGACGATACAAGAAAAAGTCGAGGCTTTGGCTAAGGAATTCGAGTCGGAAATCATCGAAATCCGCCGTCACCTGCACCGCAATCCCGAACTTTCGGCGCAGGAGGTTTCCACGCGCCGTTTCATCGAGACGAAGTTGGAGGAATGGGGCATCGCTTACCGAAGCGGTTATTCGGGAAACGGAGTGGTGGGAACGATAGAGGGGCGCAAGCCCGAAAGCCGTTGCATCGCCTTGCGTGCCGAAATGGACGCGCTGCCGATAGAGGAGGAGACGGGGCTTGATTTCGCCTCGCAGAACAAGGGGGTGATGCACGCCTGCGGGCACGATGTGCATATGGCCTGTCTGTTGGGGGCGGCTAAGATCTTGAAGCGTATGGAGGGCGATTTCGAGGGCAGGGTGAAACTGATTTTTCAGCCCTCGGAAGAGGATTACAAGGGCGGGGCGCCGGTGATGCTCGAGCAGGGGGTGCTGCGCGACCCTGAGCCGCAGGCGATATACGCGCTGCACATCCTGCCCGAGCTGGAATGCGGCAAGATAGGCTACCGAAGCGGGAAATACATGGCGTCGACCGATGAGGTGTATTTGAAAGTGAAAGGAAAGGCGGGGCATGGCGCCGCGCCCGAAAGAAACATAGATCCGGTGGTGGCTTCGGCCTATATCATCACCGCCTTGCAGCAAATCGTGAGCCGGCAGGCCTCGCCTTTCACGCCCACCGTGCTTTCGTTCGGACGCATCATAGGCGAGGGGCAGACCAATGTGATTCCCGCCGAAGTGAAGATAGACGGCACGTTCCGCACTTTCGACGAAACTTGGAGGAAAAAGGCGCACGAAGCGATAACGCGCTGTGCCGAGGAGACGGCGAAAGCTTGCGGTGCCGAGTGCGAGGTGCGTATCGCGCAGGGTTATCCTTCGGTATGCAACGACCCGAAAATCACGCAAAAACTCAAGGAAACGGCCGAAAAATTCGTGGGCGGGGCCTGCGTGGAGGAATTGCCTCTGCGCATGACCGCCGACGACTTCGCTTTCTATACGCAGCAGGTGCCGGGCTGCATGTTCCGTTTGGGCGTGAAGCCGGAGGGCGTGGACGAACCTGCCAACCTCCATACGGGGCGGCTTAGGGTGGACGAAGCCTGCTTGAAGACGGGCGCGGGCCTGCTGGCCTTATTGGCTATGGCATAGCCCGAACCCTATCTGCGTTCTATTTTACTTCTTCGAATGTTACATCCTGCGTGTGGCCGGAAACTTTTCCTATTTGCCGGCGCAGGCGGAGCAACAGAATCAAATCGCTCACCGCATAGAGGATACATCCTATGCCGAAGAACAGGAAGAGCGTGGCGGTGGTGGCGAACGGATTGAAGCAAATCACCACGCCGCAACCCATCCACAACACGCCGAAAAGATATTCCCAAAAACGCACTTTGACGTTCTGTCTGCGGGCGCCCGCCAGGGCGATAATCTGCGACAAACCTGTCCCGATGAGGATAAGGCCGAGCAGGATGATGAAGAATCCGATGAAAAACGAAGGTGCGGCAAGCATCGCGATGCCGACCGCCAGGCTCAGCACGAGGTTGAAATAGGCCATTCCTCCCGCCCGCACGTCTTTGTTCGTGAAGTGGGAGCCGAAAGCCACGAGACCCGTGAAAAGTATGGCTCCGCCTATCACCATGACCAGCATATTGGCCGAAAGGGAGGGGAAGATGCAGAAAAACAGTCCTAAAAGCAAGAAGATGGTGGCACGCACAATCATCTTCTTCAGGTTGAGAGAGGTTAAGTAAAAGTCCATTTTTTGAAAATTTGGTGATACATCGGAAAGGGAGCGAAATTAGGATAAATTTGTTAAATTCGCGCCCTTGTGTAAAGAAAAAGTGAGGTAAACGATATGAAAAAAATATGCATCGTCCTGGCGCTTGTTTTGGCGGCAGGCTATTCTTTCGCCCAGAAAATCGACGACAACTCGGTTTTGGTGGTTGTGGGCGACGACACCACCACACGGGGCGAATTCATGCGCATCTATTCCCAAAACCTTTCCGGACA
>CAMWQD010000076.1 GCA_947176325.1 uncultured Bacteroidales bacterium
ACACCACCACACGGGGCGAATTCATGCGCATCTATTCCCAAAACCTTTCCGGACAGGCTTCTGAAAACCCTACGCGGGAAGATTTGCAGTCCTATCTTTCTTTGTATGTGCATTTCCGTATGAAAGTGCTGGCGGCCCGCGAGGCCGGCTACGACACCGTGCAGGCCATACAGGAAGAATTGAATACCTACAGTGCCCAATTGGCCAAGCCTTATGTGATGGACACCAAGGTTATGGAACGTCTGGAAAAGGAATCCTTGGATAACCTGCAATACGATATATGCGCGCGGCAGATTCGGGTTTCCATGCCCTTGTATCCCACGCCCGAAGACACCTTGGCGGCGTATAAGAAAATCGTGGAGGCGAGGGAGAAGCTGATGCAGGGCGAAGATTTCAGCGAGGTGGCATTGGAATATTCCGACGATGTCCGTACCGACAGGAGAGGCAACAAGATCCGTACCGGCAGGGAGGGTCTGATGGGATATTTCACAACCACTCAGGTATATTATCTGCTCGAGGAAGCGCTCTATTCCATGAAAGTCGGCGAGATTTCGCAACCGATCCGTACCAAATACGGCTATCATGTCGTACAACTTCTGGATAAAAAGCCCACCTTGGGGAAAGTGACCCTTTCGCATATCCTCGTGCCGATTTATTCGCCCGATTCGGCGGGAGTGGCCCGTGCCAAGGCCCGGATTGATTCGGCCTACGATATGTTGCTTTCCGGCTACGATTTCGGAGAGGTGGCGATGAAATATTCGGCCGACCAACAGTCGGTGGCGCGTGGGGGAAAGATGGGAACCATGAACGTGAACCGTATATCGGCGGAAGAGGCCTTTGTTCTCTATACCTTGCGCGAAGGGGAATTCTCCAAACCTTTCCGTGGACGTTACGGTTGGCAGATTATCCAGCTGGATTCCAAGACGGGCATGCTCAATGATATGGATGCGCTCGCTTTGATTCGCTACAACCTTGAATCAGGGATGGACAGGGGGCTTCTTCCTTATATCGCCTTTGTGGACAAGAAACTGAAGACCTCGCATTGGACGTGGGACGAAAAGGTGGTCAAGGAGGTGCAGGAATATCTGAGAGGATTGGGCTCGCTCCGGAAGGTGCCCCGTCATATGCCCGAAAATGATCCTTTCTTCACCAAGACGGTTCTCCGTTTCGAAAATCTCAATTATTCGGTTTGGGACTTCCTGAACTTAATTACTAAGGAAACTCCGAGCGACGACAAGGTGAACAATCAGAAGAACTGGTTTAACGCCATGAAAAAGGAGGCTGTGCGTGCGGCTGCCATGCGTCACGAATACAATATTTTGGAACAGAAGTATCCCGACTATGCCAAGCAGGTGCGGGAATATCGCGACGGTGTGTATCTTTTTGAGGTAAGCAACCGCAAGGTTTGGTCGAAAGCCTTGACCGACACGGCGGGCTTGAAGGAATATTTCGAGGCGCACCGCGACAAATATATCTGTCCTCCGAAAGCGAATGCCAAGGTGATGATGTACGATGTGTCTATGGTCGACACCCGCGATGTGGAGAAACTGGCGCAGAAAGCCTTCGACAAGAAGATGAACCATAGGGAGATACAGATGATGTTCGACAAAAAATATAAAGGCAACCGTCTGGTGAAGGTGGATTCTTCCGCCTATGCCCCCGGGGAGAATGTTTTTGTAGACAATACGGGCTGGAATATCGGTCTTACGAAAAATATCATGTCGGGCACCAGCCGGAAAGCTTTCGTGATTGTAGACGAAGTGATACCGTCCCGTCCCTATGAACTTTCGGAAGTGAGCGGTGTGGTGATGAACGATTATCAAGGCTACCTCGATCAGCAGTGGATAGAGGAACTGCATGGTAAATACAAGATTAAGGTGAATGAAGATGTCTTCAATACACTTCTCAAGTAACGTGTACGGCAGGCTTTGGGTTGGGGTTATCCTGTGCGTGGCCACGGCGGGCTGTTCCCTTTTTAGCCCTTCGTCGGACAAGGATCCGGCGGTGGTGCGGGTGGGGGAAGCCTATTTGCAGGAGTCTGATTTGGAGCGGATGATGCCGCAGGAGTCGCTTTTGGCCGACAGTGCGGAAATGGCACGCAAGAAGGTGGAAGCCTGGGTGTTGGAGCAGGTTCTTCTGCAAAAGGCACAGGCCAATCTCGACGAAGCCACCTGCCGGCATATCGAAAGGAAAGTGGATGCCTACCGCGCTTCCCTGATGGTGTTCAGCTACGAGGAGCAAATTACCCGTCAGCTGTTGGATACTATTGTGCAGGATCGCGATATAATGGCCTATTACGAGAAGAACAAGGATCAGTTCGTGCTCAAAAGCAATATCGTGCGCCTGCGTTTCGTAAAGGTTCCCAAGGACGAGAAGAAAAAGGACGCCCTCAAGAAAGGCTTGTTCGACAAGAACTTGGCCGAGGGGGACAATCTCTACGAATATGCGGATCTGTGCCGCCGTTATGCCGACAACTACTTTCTGGACGGGGAGAAATGGATTTACTTCAACGACTTTTTGCGGGAAGTGCCCGTCAAGACCTACAATCAGGAGGAGTTTTTGCGCAACTATCGGAACATAGAGGTGGAGGCGGGAAACTACATGTATTATGTGAGCATTCTGGATTTCAAGATACGCGATATGGTATCGCCCCTTTCCTTCGAGAAGGAGCGCATACGGGGCATTATCCTCAACCAACGCAAGAAGGCTCTTTTGGATCAGATGGAGCGGGATTTGATGGACGATGCGCGGCGTACGGGCTTGGTGGAATACTACGGAGATTTACAAGATGAGAAGACTGATAATTAGTTTACTTGGCCTCTTTTTGGCAGGGGGCGTGATGCCTGTTTTCGCAGGCACGGCGCAGGACAGCGTGACGCAGGGCAACAAGCGCCGGCAGGGGCGGACCGAAGAAGAACGTGTGGCTCCGGTGGTCGATTCCTCCCTGATGAAGCTTCCGCAGGTTTCGGACCGTGGCGGAAACGGAGACACGGCGGTTTCCGATATGCGGACGGCCCGGGAAGAAGGCGGGCAGCACATCATGATAGACGAGGTGGTGGCCGTGATAGGCACCAAGATGGTGAAGTATTCCGATGTGGAAAGGGCGCTGGAGAACGTGCGGGCGAGCGGAGGCACGGTGGATGAAAAGACCCGTTGCGAGACGGTGGAGTCGCTCATGGTGTCGGCGCTCTACGAATTGCAGGCCGACGAAGACAGTATCGTGGTGAGCGATGCCGAAGTGGAGAACGAGCTCGACGGACGTATCAAATATTTCGTGGATCAAATCGGCTCCCGCGAGAAACTGGAGGAGTTCTACGGCAAGTCCATCATACAGATTAAGGAAGAATACCGCGAGATGATACGCACCGGTATCATATCCATGCGCATGGAGGCAAAAATTACCGAGGATGTGCGGGTTACGCCCAGCGAGGTGCGCCGTTTCTTCGCCACCTTGCCCAAAGACAGCATCCCCTTGGTGCCGCTTACCTACGAACTGCAATATATCACCAAAAATCCCCTTATCAGCCTCAGCGAAAAGGAAGTGGCCAAGTTCCGGCTTTCGGAAATCCGTGCCCGTATCGAAAAGGGAGAACGCTTCCAATCGTTGGCGGCCTTGTATTCGCAAGACCCCGGCTCGGCGCGCAAAGGCGGGGATTTGGGCTATGGAGCGCGGGGAGATTGGGCGAGTGAATTCGAGTCGATGGCATTCAGTCTGCCCGTGGGCGAGGTTTCGCCCATATTCGAGACGCAGTTCGGCTTCCATATTCTGGAAGTGCTCGACCGCAAGGGCGAATTGGTGCATGTGCGCCATATCCTGATTCGTCCCGAAGCCTCGGACATAGACTTGGTGCGGGCGCAGAAAGAGTTGGATTCGGTGGCCGATATGGTGTCGAACGGCGTGTATACGATGAAAGAGGCGGTAGGTCTGTTTTCGGACGATGCGGGCTTGCAGGGCGACGGTATCTACATCAACCCGATGACGCGCAAACCCGTGTACACCGCCGACGAGCTGGAACCTATGGTCTATCTGGCCATTCAGGACTTGGAAGAAGGGCAGAACACGCGCGCGCTTCCCTATCAGACCCAAGACAATCAGCCCGCTTTCCGTATGTTTTATGTCAAGAAACGCATCCCGCCCCACCGCGCCGATTTGGAATCCGACTACGACAAGATTTACGAAATGGCCTTGAACGCGGCCAAGGAAAGAACCATGCGCGATTGGATGCGCAACAAGATAGAGAACACCTACGTGCGGATTATGGGCCGTTTTAAGGATTGCAATTTTATTTACCGATGGAAGAGTATGTAGATGAAGCGGCGGCCTTGGACGCTCTGGCCGCGCGGTATAAGGCGATAAAGACCGAAATCGGAAAGCGGATTATCGGACAGGAAGCGGCGGTAGACTCGATTCTGAACGCCGTTTTCAGTCGCGGACACGCGCTTTTGGTAGGCGTTCCGGGCTTGGCGAAGACGCTCTTGGTGCAGACTTTGGCCAAGACATTGGATTTGAGTTTCTCGCGTATCCAGTTCACGCCCGACCTCATGCCCTCCGACATTACGGGTACGGAAATCCTCGACAAAGACCGCACGTATAAATTCCTGAAAGGGCCCGTGTTCGCCCATTTGGTGCTGGCCGACGAAATCAACCGCACCCCGCCCAAGACCCAGGCGGCCTTGCTGGAAGCCATGCAGGAGAAGAACGTAACGGTGAACGGCGTTTCCTATCCCTTGGCCGAACCGTTCTTTGTGCTGGCCACACAGAACCCTATCGAGCAGGAAGGCACCTATCCCTTGCCCGAAGCGCAGTTAGACCGTTTCATGTTTCAAATCAGGCTCGACTATCCTTCGGTGGAGGAGGAAATGGCGGTGGTGCGGGCCACCACTTTAGATAAGGAGGTGGAGATTAATCCGTTGATGAGCGAGAAAGAGATTCTTTATTTTCAGCATTTGGTGCGGAGGATTCCCGTGCCGGATTCGCTCTACGAATATATCGTGAAGTTGGTGGCCTCCACGCGGGTGGGTGCCGACGCTCCCGAAATCACGCGCAAGTATGTGTCGTGGGGGGCGGGGCCGCGCGCCTCGCAGTATCTGGCGGTGGGCGCCAAGTGTCACGCCGCCTTGCACGGCAAATACAGTCCCGACAGGGAAGATGTGCGCGCGGTGGCGTTGGAGGTGTTGAGACACAGAGTGGTGAAGAACTACAAGGCCGAGGCGGAGGGCGTTTCCATCGACGATATACTGAGGGAGCTTCTGTAAGGTTATGCGACGGGCAGTTGCCCGAAGTTTCTCAAAGAGATTTTTCTTCCTTCTTCCGTAGGCGTGAGGGTGATTTTCTGCGTCGTGTGGGTTTGCATGTCCCACAGCAACAGACGGCTGTCCAAGGGCTCTCCGCAGGTTCCGGTGAGGATTTTGATGCACTCCTGCGCCTGAATGGAGGCGATGAGGGCGGGCAGGGGGCCGATGACGCCTTTGGGCGCGGTAGACATATTGTCCGTTTCGGGAAAGAGACAACGGTAGGTGGCCGATTTCTCGGTGAGGTTGAATACGGCGGCCTGTCCGTAAAAATCCACTATACTGCCATATACATAAGGAATTCCGAGCCCCGCGCAGAGGTCGTTCATCAAGTAGCGCGCGGCGGCGTTGTCGGAACCGTCGGCTATCAAATCGCAGCCTTCGGCCCGCAGACGGGCGTTGGCGGGGGTGAGAAACTCATCGTAGGCTTCGATTTGCACATGCGGATTGAGCCTGCGCAGACTTTCGGCGGCATGTTTTACCTTCGGTTGCCCGACTTGATCGGTGCGGTAGAGAATCTGCCGTTGCAGGTTGCTCACGGAAACGCGGTCGGCATCGAGGAGGACAAGACGCCCCACGCCGGCGGCGCACAGCAGTTGCGAGAGTGTGGAACCCAACCCGCCGGCGCCCACCAACAGTACGCTGGATTGGGCAAGACGCCTTTGCGCCTCGGCACCGAAGCCGGGCAACAGCAATTGGCGCGCATAGCGTTCTTCAAGTTCGGGAGGAAGGAGGGTTTGCATGCCGTTGTGAATGTAGTGAATGTTCCGAAGTAGCCCCGAGGGGAATCGAACCCCTATTTAAAGTTTAGGAAACTTCCGTTCTATCCATTGAACTACAGGGCCT
>CAMWQD010000077.1 GCA_947176325.1 uncultured Bacteroidales bacterium
CGGCATAAGGAACCCCGTAGTTGGGATACATATTTTCTATATTATAGTAACTTCTTCTTCCAGAGAAGAAACGATATCCAATCTCACCCGTTCCGGCCCAGGTAATAAGCCCCCCCGTGCCGTATGCCCACAAAATTACGTCTTCTCCGCAAAATCCGTTGTCAAAAGATTGATCTTCCGTATAAAGGAATGTAGAAAGAAGGCCATACCCATCCCATCCATAATAGGATTGAGGCTGCACGGAATCTACAATCATTTCTTCCCCTGCTTTGCGGCCTTGCATGGTTTGAACATCTTGCTTCTCAAGTTTTTGAGTTTCGTACATCTGTGAGAATCTTTGTACCTTTTCGCTCACAGGCAACTTGGCAACTTGTGCGCCGGCAGCCCCTACGAGGCAGAGTGCGCACAGAGAAAACATCAGTTTTTTCATGTCTTGTTTTTTTAGATTTTTTTCTAAAATTGTTTTTTTGTAGCGTTTTAAATGCGCCTTGCGAACTCCAAGGAGCGCAAGACGGAAGGCCTAATGTACGACTTTTTTAGAAAACTGCAAAAAATCTACACTAAAGCGTGCCGGAGCACGTCTTCCACCTTCTCCGCATAGTGAATCCGCAGGCCTTTTCGGTAGAGGGCGGGAATCTCCTCCACCTGCGGCTTGTTCTGCTTGCAGATGATGATGTCGGTGATGCCGGCGCGGCGGGCGGCGAGCAGTTTCTCGCGCACCCCGCCTATGGGGGTTACCTGTCCGCGCAGCGTAATTTCGCCCGTCATCGCCACCGTGCGGCGCACCTTGCGTTTCGTGTAGACCGACACCAAGGCCGTGAGAATGGATACGCCCGCCGAGGGGCCGTCTTTGGGCGTGGCGCCTTCCGGCACGTGGATGAACACTTGGTGCGTGTTGAGCAGCGTTTGACTGATTCCCAATTCTTTGGCGTGAGCCTTGATATACGAATGCGCCACAGTGGCCGATTCCTGCATCACCTTGCCCAAATTGCCCGTCATGGAAAGTTCGCCCTTGCCCTTGGCCAAGGCCGCCTCGATAAAGAGCACATCCCCGCCCACGCTCGTCCACGCCAGACCGGTCACCACCCCTACCCTGTCTTCCTTCATCATTTCGGGTTCGGTGAAGACCGGCGTGCCCAACGCCTCGCGGATGAAAGCCTTGTCGGGCTTGGCGCCTTTCTTCTTGGTGTCCGCCTTGTTGCCCACCATGCACTTGGCTCTTTCGCGCACGATGCCCGCCAGGTTCTTCTCGAGTTTCCGCACTCCGGCTTCGCGCGTATATTCTTCTATCACATAAGACAATATATCATCGCTAAACTGCATGTCCTTGGGCTTGAGGCCGTGTTCCTGCAGTTGTTTGGGCACTAAATGCCGCTTGGCGATTTCCAATTTTTCCTGCATCACATAGCTCGGCACCTCAATGATTTCCATACGGTCGAGCAAGGCGGGATGAATGGACGAAACCGTGTTGGCCGTGGCGATGAACAGCACGCGCGACAGGTCGTAGTCCACTTCGAGGAAGTTGTCGTGAAAGGCTTTGTTCTGTTCGGGGTCGAGCAGTTCGAGCAGGGCGGCCGAAGGGTCGCCGTTGGCCGTCATTCCCGAAATCTTGTCGATTTCGTCGAGCATGAACACGGGATTGGACGTGCCCGCTTTCTGCATGCCCTGAATCACCCGTCCCGGCATGGCACCTATATATGTCTTGCGGTGTCCGCGGATTTCGGCCTCGTCGTGCAGCCCGCCCAACGACATGCGCACATACGAGCGTCCGAGGGCGCGGGCAATGGATTTTCCGAGAGAGGTCTTGCCCACCCCCGGAGGGCCCACCAAGCACAGAATGGGCGCTTTCATATCTCCGCGCAAGTGCAGCACGGCCATATACGAAAGAATGCGCTCCTTCACCTTTTCCAGTCCGTAGTGGTCTTTGTCGAGCACCTTGCGGGCCTTGTCGAGATCGTAGTTGTCGGTGCTGCATTCCTCCCAAGGCAAATCCAGCATGGTGTTGAGATAGTTCAGCTGCACCGAATAGTCGGGGCTCATGGTGTGGATGCGCTGGGTCTTCTTCACCTCCTTGTCGAAATGCGCCTGGATTTCAGAACTCCACTTCTTCTTTTTGGAACGCGCCACCAGCTCCTGTATTTCCTGTTCGCCGCTGCCCCCCAATTCTTCCTGAATGGTCTTGAGTTGCTGATTGAGGAAAAATTCCTTCTGTTGCTGGGAAATGTCGGCCTCGGCCTTGGTCTCTATCTTGCGTTTCAGCTCAAGCATCTGCTTGTTGCGGGTGAGATAGTTCATCAGCACCGTCGCCCTTTCGAACAAGCTCTGTTTCTCCAACAGATCCTGTTTCTCGAAGGCTTCGATTTCGAGCCCGGCCGCGATGAAATACACAAGTATGTCGCTGTTTTCTATATTCTGAATGGCAAAGAGCGATTCGTTGGGAATGTGATTGGAAAGCTTCACCACCTTGGCATACACGTCGCGTACCGTATCCAAAAGCGCCTTTGTGTCTTTGGCTTTCTTCTGCTCGATGTCGTCGTAGGGCAAGGCTTCGGCCTGCATATAGGGTTCGAGCGTCACCACCTTCCCCATCTTGATGCGGCGGGTGCCTTGGATAATCACGGTGGTGCTTCCGTCGGGCATCTTGAGGGTCTTGAGGATATGCGCCATGGTGCCCACTTCGTAGAGATCCTCGGGCTTGGGGTCTTCGTTCTCCTTGTGCCGTTGGGTATAGACCCCTATGGGCGTTTTGTCCTTATAGTGCTTTTTGATGAGGGTGAGCGATTTATCGCGGGTAAGGGTGATGGGAAGCACGGCTCCGGGAAAGAGCACGTTGTTGCGCACGGGCAGCACGGGCAATACGCCGGGCACGTCGCTGCTCTGCATGGTCTCGCCTTCTTCCTTGCCGATGAGGGGTATGAACTCGGTTTCGGCCTCTATGGTGTTGGCCAATTCCTCAATCAAATCGCTTATCATATCTCTTTTATTCATGTTCTTATGCGTCTTCGCTTTGGGAACGCGTGCGGTTCTCCACGGTCTGTTGATAGATGCAGCGGAGAATGTCGGCCTCGCATTCGGTAAAATCCTTGTTTCGGCGCGCCCACACGGCTCTTGCGGTGTCTATGGCGCGTTCCACGCGGTAGGTTTCCTTGCCCCATGTAAAGGAGGGGATGAAGTTCTTGGGAAATCCCGCCGCAAACACATTGGCCGCCACGCCCACCACCGTGCCGGTGTTGAACTGCGTGCCTATGGCGCTTTTGGCGTGGTCGCCCATAAAGAGGCCGCAAAACTGCAAGCCGGTCTTCACGAACTTTTCCTCGGCGTAGCTCCACACACGCACGGGGCTGTAGTCGTTCTTGAGGTTGGAACAGTTGGTTCCCGCCCCCAAGTTGCACCATTCGCCCAGCACCGCGTCGCCCAGAAAGCCGTCGTGCGCCTTGTTGCTGTAGCCTATCATCACGCTGCTTTCCACCTCGCCCGCCACCTTGCAGTGCGGGCCGAAGGTGCAGCCGCCGTAAATCTTCGCCCCCACCTTTATCAAACTGTTCTCGCACAAGGCCAAGGGGCCTTTCAGGTAGGCGCCCGGCATGACGCGGCTGTTCCTGCCCAGATAGACGGGGCCTTCGGTGGTGTCGATAATGCAGTGGTCGGCACGGGCGCCTGCCTCGGCATATACGGGACGGTCGCCCATGCGGGTGATGCCCTCGCCCTGCAGGGGCTCGCCCGGCCTGCATGCGGCTATGGCCGAAAGGTCTTCTTCAATTTGCTTGCCATTGTGGGTGAAGATGTCCCAAAGATGCCCTATTTGCAGGATTTTGCCGCCATAGGGTTTGGAAATCCTGCCGTCTTGACAGAGGCCGCTTTCGTAGGTGGTGAGGCGGGAGCAATCCTGATAGAAGGCAATCCAAGGGAGGTCGTTTCCGTCGGCAGGGTTCGCCGGCACCAAGATTTCGTCGGGACGGAGGCTCGCGAGGGCTTCCGCCAAGGCCGCATCGGGAATCACGGAGGCGTTTATCATCAGGCACTTGCCGTCTTTCGCTGCGGTTTTGGCGGGTTTGGCCGCAAACTTGCCTTGCAGATAGTCTTCCACCCAAAAGCCCGCGTCCTCGCCCAAAAGACGGTTCCACTTCTCCTGCAGGGTAACGATGCCCACGCGGAGCAGGGCCACGGGACGGGTAAAGGTGAGCGGCAGCAAATGCCGGCGGACGTTCTTTTCGTCGGCTAAAAGATAGGTGAGTCTTTCCATATTACGACATCGTCAGTTACAAAAATAGCGGAAGTTCAGACATAAACTCCCGCTATCTTGCACATAGGAACGGAAAACCGCGATTATTTCGTGGTTTTCTTCTTGTCCAACTGAGCTTTGTATTTGTTCATGAACTTGTCCACGCGACCGGCCGTGTCCACCAACTTCACCTTGCCGGTGAAGAAAGGATGCGACGCGCTCGAGATTTCAAGCTTCACGAGAGGATATTCGTTGCCGTCTTCCCATTGAATGGTGTCTTTGGTCTGCACGGTCGATTTGCACAGAAACGCATAATCGTTCGACATATCTTTAAATACAACAAAGCGATAGTCTTTCGGGTGGATGTCTTTCTTCATGGTTCAATTTCTGTTTTTAGGGGCGCAAAGATACGATTTTCTTTCGGCTTTGCAAATGTCTTGATAAAAATCGCATAAAAAGGCGAGTGTGTCCGCTCCGTCGGCATAGTCGGCCAAGGCGGGGTGCTGGGCGATGCCGAAAGGCAGATGCCCTGCACCCACCACGCATTGTAGGTTTTCTTGCTGGTGCGAAAGTTGCTCCTCCGCCTCCTGCCGGGTGCGGTAGGTTTCGTAGTGCAGCACCGACAACGGGTTTTCGAGCGAGGCGTTTTCGACGAGCGAAAGAAATCCCGTGTCGAGGAATTTTTGTCCGTTCACGGTCATCAGGGCCTTTTGGCTTGCGTAGGCGTGCATGTAGGCGGTGTTGTTCCTATGGTTGTTTCCGCGTTCTGCAAGGGCTGTGATAAGCGGTTGGAAATCATAATTTTCAGGCACGTACAGTTTCGATACGCTGCGGCATCCCATGCCGAAATAGAGCAGAATGTCGTCGGCGAGGGCTTGCAGTTCTTCGGGGCTTTCGTTGCCTTGCAACAGGGCGCAGGCGTGGCGGCTGTGGCGCAGCAGGTGCGGGAGGTGGTGGAATTGGCGGGAAAAGAATGCGTGACTGTGGTTGTTGCCTGTGGCGATGACGGCGTGGAAGCCTTCGTCGGGGATTTGCGCGACAAAGCGCACGGGGTCGGGTTCGTGTAGGCTCAAGCCCGAGCCGAGGGGGGCGTTTTTCCGCAGTTCTTGGTGGAAGAAGGGCAACAGGAGCGTGTCTTTGGAGGAGAGTTTCACAAGGAGGTTGCAGCCTGCCATAAGGCCGCAGAGATAGTCGTGGAAGCCTACAAGGGGCAGGTTGCCGGCCATAACGAGCAGCACGGTGCTTTCGGCGAGGGGAAAATGCCGGCGATAGGGTTCCAGCCATGTCCGCAGGGCGTTTGTGCGGAGGTTGCTCCCCCACTCCCGCAGGGCGTAGCGCACGTAAGGGGGCGTGAAGAAGGGGTGATTTTCCTCGGCTTGTTCCAAGAGCGTGGTGAAGGCTTGGGAGGCCTCTGTTCCTGCGGCGGGTTCGTCCTGTCCGAATTGTCGCATACGCTGTCCCAAGCGGTCGAAGGCTTCCACCCGTTTGTCAAAATCGTAGGTTTCCATAGTTCAAAGATACGGCAAATTCAAATTTTGTATCTTAGCCGTTTGTTTGAAATGTGTGAGAAATGGCAGGTTTTTGCAGGAAGTTATTTCACAAGAAATTGAAATTCAAGGACGCAGAGGGGCTCGCCTTGAGCGACGAGGCGTATAACCGGCTCAAGGAGGAGCAGACGGCCATCGCCATGCGTTTGCTGGCGCGCGACTACGCTTCCCTCCTGCCCGACGAAAAAGCCTTCCTGCAAGCCTTCTCCCAAAGCGGTTATGTAAGATGAAACGGCGACATTCGATTCTCGGCAATCTGTTCTTCCTGCTGGCCGCAGGGTCGGCACTGCTTTTCGTATGCTGCCCCGTGG
>CAMWQD010000078.1 GCA_947176325.1 uncultured Bacteroidales bacterium
CCATACCGCTGATTTTGTTAATCTTGTCGATATTGATTTCGGGGAAGATAATCTGCTCGGTGATACCGAAGGAGAAGTTACCCTTGCCGTCGAGACCCTTGTCGCTGATGCCGCGGAAGTCGCGGATGCGGGGAACGGCTACCGAAATCAAACGGTCGAGGAATTCGTACATACGTTCGCCGCGAAGGGTGACACGCGCTCCGATAGGCATACCTTTACGAACCTTGAAGTTCGAAATATCCTTCTTCGACTTGGTCGGCACGGCTTTCTGACCTGCGATAGCGGTCATTTCCTCCACGCCGGCGTCCACGAGTTTCTTGTCGGCCACCGCAGCCCCGATACCTTGGTTCAGGCAAATCTTAACCAAGCGGGGAACCTGCATCACACTCTTGTACCCGAATTCTTTCTGAAGATTGGGCACGATGGTGCTCTTGTATTTTTCTTTTAATCTCGGTGTGTAGCTCATTACTTAATTACCTCCCCTGACTTTTTAGAATAACGAACGGATTTATTGGTCTTCTCGTCCTTTCTGCGGCCGATACGGGTCGCATTACCCTTGGAGTCCACCACCATCAGATTGGAAATATGGATACCGGCTTCCTTCTTGACGATGCCGCCCTGAGGGTTTTTGGAGTTGGGCTTGGTGTGACGCGACACCATATTGAGACCTTCTACTTTGGCGCGTTGTTTCTCAACGTCAACCTGGAGCACCTTTCCTTGCTGACCTTTGTCATCACCGGCCAACACCTTTACAGTGTCTCCTTTTTTGATGTGTAATTTCATGGTCTATTCCTCGATTAAAGCACTTCGGGTGCCAGTGAAACAATCTTCATGAACTGTTTTTCGCGCAATTCGCGGGCCACGGGTCCGAAAATACGGGTTCCGCGCATTTCATCGGCCGCGGTGAGCAACACAACGGCGTTATCATCGAAGCGGATGTAGGAGCCGTCGGGTCTGCGGACTTCTTTGGTAGTTCTAACCACCACAGCTTTGGATACTGTGCCCTTCTTGACGTTCCCCGAAGGAATCGCGTCTTTTATGGCAACGACAATCTTGTCGCCCACACTCGCGTATCTTCTTTTGGTCCCACCCAGCACGCGGATGCAGAGTACCGACTTGGCACCGCTGTTATCGGCAACACTGAGCCTGGTTTCTTGTTGTATCATAACTATTTCGCTCTTTCAATGATTTCAACTAATCTCCAACGTTTATCCTTGCTCAAAGGACGGGTTTCCATGATGCGCACCGTATCACCGATGTGGCAGTCATTGTTTTCGTCGTGAGCCTTGAACTTGGTGGAACGGGTAACAAACTTCCCGTAGATGGGGTGTTTGGTTTTCCCTTCAACCAAGACGGTAATGGTCTTTTGCATTTTATCGCTCACCACTACGCCGATTCTCTCTTTTCTAAGATTCCTTTTCATGTTTTGGGGCTTTATTTAGCCAATTCCCTGCGGCGCAATTCCGTCAGGATACGGGCGATATTCTTTTTGTGAGCCTTGATAAGGTTCGGGTTTTCAAGAGGAGAGATATGATGATTCATCTTCATCTTGTTCAACTCAACCCTTTCCGCGTCCAAGCGTTCCTGCAGTTCGGCGGTCGATAACTCTTTTACTACGAATTCTGATTTCATGGCTTATTCCCTTATTATTCGGCTACGTAATCTCTTCTTACAATAAACTTCACGGCAATGGGAAGCTTTTGGGCGGCCAGACGGAGCGCTTCTTTGGCAACTTCCATAGGTACACCGTCGGCTTCGAAGAGAATTCTCCCCGGGCTTACACGGGCCACAAAGTATTCGGGCGAACCTTTACCCTTACCCATACGAACTTCAGCAGGTTTCTTGGTGATGGGTTTGTCGGGAAAGATGCGGATCCAAATCTGACCTTCACGCTTCATATAACGCGTAACCGCTTGACGAGCCGCTTCTATTTGACGAGCTGTGATAAAGGCCGTTTCCAAGGCCTTGATACCGAAAGAACCGAAAGCAATCTCAGCACCACGCTTGGTGTTGCCTTTCATCTTGTCCTTCTGCTGCTTTCTGAACTTGCTCTTTTTAGGTTGTAACATCTCTGTATAATGTTAAAATGTTAGCGATAGATTAGTTGGCTTTTTTCCTTCTGCCACCCATGTTGTTGGAACGGGGAGCCATCGGACGGCCCGCGTTTTCCTTGGCGGCCGATGCCACCGCAAAGCCGGCGGTGAGGTCGCGTTTGCCGTAGACGATACCGCGGCAAATCCAAACCTTGATACCCAGACGACCGTAGGTGGTGTGGGCTTCGGACAGCGAATAATCGATATCGGCCCTCAAGGTGTGGAGAGGCGTGCGGCCTTCCTTGAAGTGTTCGGTACGCGCCATTTCGGCACCGCCCAAGCGACCGGAAATCTGAACCTTGATACCTTCGGCACCCATGCGCATCGCCGAAGCGATAGCCGTCTTGATGGCCTTGCGGTACGAAACGCGGCCTTCGAGCTGACGGGCGATGGAGGAGGATACGATAACGGCATCCAATTCGGGACGTTTGATCTCGGAGATGCTGATCTGAACTTCCTTGCCGGTAAGTTTCTTCAATTCTTCCTTGAGCTTGTCCACCTGTTGGCCGGCCTTACCGATGATAAGACCCGGACGGGCGGTGAAAATGGTAATGGTGACCATTTTCAGGGTACGTTCAATCAAAATCTTGGAAACACTGCAGTTTGCCAGACGAACGTTCAGATACTTGCGGATTTTGTCGTCTTCCACCAATTTGGTTTCGAAACGGCGTCCGCCGTACCAGCTGGAATCCCAGCCTCTGATAATTCCCAATCTATTGCCTATAGGGTTTGTTTTCTGTCCCATGGTTACTTGTTTTCAGATTCTGACTTTTCAACATTTGCTTTAGCCCGGGTCTTGGGGGCTTTCTTCTTGCTCTCGGCCGAAGCGTCGCGGGTTCCCAAAATCAACGTGATGTGGTTGGAACGTTTGCGGATGCGGTAGCCGCGGCCTTGCGGCGCGGGGCGCAAGCGTTTGAGTTGTGCTCCACCGTCCACGAAAATTTCCTTTACATACAAGTGCGCATCTTCCATGCGGACGCCTTCGTTCTTGTTTTGCCAATTGGCAATGGCCGAACGGAGCAGCTTGTGAATTTTGGGGGCCGCCTCGCGGTGACCGTATTGGAGAATGGCCAAAGCCTTCTCTACATCCACACCGCGAATCATGTCGGCGGTATAGCGGGTCTTGCGCGGAGAGGTAGGATTATTTCTCAACTTGGCCACATAGAGCGTCTTCTTCAGCTCTTTGGTCTTTTCGGCGCGAATATGTTTTCTCGATCCCATTGCTCTGTGTTATTTACTGACGGTGATTACTTTTTACCTTTATCCTTGTTGCCGGCGTGACCACGGAAAGTGCGGGTGGGGGCAAATTCGCCCAACTTGTGACCTACCATGTTTTCGGTGACGAAAACGGGTATGAACTTGTTTCCGTTGTGAACGGCGATGGTCTGGTTTACAAAATCGGGAGAAATCATCGATGCACGCGACCAAGTCTTGATAGTGACTTTCTTCTTGCTCTCGGCGGCGGCAAGGACTTTCTTCTCGAGTTTATAGTGGATATAAGGACCCTTTTTGATTGAACGACTCATGTTTCTGCGAATTTAAAATTACTTCTTCCTTCTTTCGATGATGTACTGATTCGAAGCGTTCTTAAGACGACGTGTCTTGTAACCCTTTGCGGGCAGACCCTTTCTGGAGCGGGGGTGTCCACCGGAAGCACGGCCTTCACCACCACCCATGGGGTGATCTACAGGGTTCATAACCACACCGCGGTTGCGGGGTCTGCGTCCCAGCCAACGGCTGCGGCCCGCCTTACCCGACGATTCCAGGTTGTGGTCTACATTCGAGGTTACACCGATGGTCGCCTTGCAAGATTGGAGAATCTTGCGCGTTTCGCCGGAAGGCAGCTTCACGATGGCGTATTTGCCGTCGCGCGAAAGCAACTGGGCGTAAGCGCCTGCGCTACGCACAATCTTGCCGCCCTGACCGGGACGAAGTTCGATGTTGTGAATCAAGGTACCGAAAGGAATGTCGCTCAAGTAGAGGGTGTTTCCCAAATCGGGAGCGATATCTTTACCGGAGATTACTTTCTGTCCTACCTGCAAGCCTTGAGGCGCCAAAATATAGCGCTTCTCGCCGTCGGCATAGAAAAGGAGGGCGATGCGGGCGGTGCGGTTGGGGTCGTATTCGATAGTCTTTACAACTGCGGGAATCTGATCCTTGTCGCGTTTAAAGTCAATGATACGGTATTGTCTTTTGTGACCGCCGCCGATGTAACGCATCGTGCGGTGCCCCTGGTTGTTGCGGCCGCCGGTTTTCTTGTAGGCTACCACCAAGGACTTTTCAGGCACGTTGGTGGTGATCTCCTCGAACGTGCTGATGCTCTTAAAGCGCTGACCCGCGGAAGTGGGTTTGAATTTCTTTAAAGCCATTTCTCTTAGATGTTACTGTAAAAATCGATAGTCTCGCCCTGGGCCAGGGTTACTATTGCTTTCTTATACGCGCTCGTACGGCCCTCGATGAGGCCCGCTTTGGTGTAGCGGGATTTGTTCTTACCGGGGTGATTCAAGGTGTTTACCCGAACAACCTTGACACCGTACATATCTTCGACCGCTTTTCTAATCTCGATCTTATTCGCCTCTGTGCTGACGATAAAACCTACGCGGTTGAACTTTTCCGCCACCCGGGTCATTTTTTCGGTGACGATAGGTTTAATGATTACGTTCATTGTTCTTTAATTATGCGTTTTCGGCACTCCCTATTCTGCGCAAATCTCGTTGAGCTTGCTGGCGGAGGACTCCACAAAAAGGAGATTTTTAGCGTTGAGAATGTCATAAGTGTTTAAATCTTTGACATTTACAACTTTTATTCCCCGCAAATTTCGGGACGACAAAAATACGAATTTATTTGATTCCGCAAGCACCAAGAGCGATTTTTTGTCGGAAAGGTTCAGATTCTTCAGAAGCTCAACCATTTGCTTGGTCTTGGGAGCCTCGAAGCTGAAATCCTCAACAACTTTCACGCCGTCTTCCTTGAACTTGTAACTCAAGGCCGACAGACGGGCCAAAGCCTTCACTTTCTTGTTCAGCTTGAAACTGTAGTCACGGGGACGGGGGCCGAATACACGGGCACCTCCGTGTAACAGAGGCGAGTTGATGTCACCGCGACGGGCGCCGCCACCGCCTTTTTGTTTTCCGAGCTTGCGGGTACTGCCGCTCATTTCGGATCTTTCCTTGGCTTTGTGGGTGCCTTGGCGTTGATTGGCCATATACTGCTTCACCGCCAAATAGATGGCGTGATCGTTCGGTTCGGCATTGGCGATAGCATCGGCAATCTGCACCTTCTTTCCGGTTTCTTTACCGGATGTGTTGTAAACTGTTAACTCCATCTCTCTAATTTTAAAAATGAACCTTTAGCACCGGGTACAGAACCTTTCACTAAAATTAAATTCTTTTCGGGCACAATCTTGACGATTTCCAAGTTGATGCTCTTGCGTCTTACATTTCCAGTCTGACCTGCCATGCGCAGACCTTTAAACAAACGGGAAGGATAGGAGGACGCGCCAACCGAACCGGGGGCTCTGAGTCGGTTATGCTGACCGTGAGTAGTTTGACCAACCCCGCCGAAACCGTGTCTTCCTACAACACCTTGGAAGCCGTGACCTTTGGTGGTGCCGGCCACATCGATGAATTCACCTTCGGTAAATACGGTGACATCGAGGGTTTCGCCGAATTGCTTGCGGGAACCTTCCTCGAAGCGGGTGAATTCCATGCTGATTTGTTTGGGTGTTGTGTTGGCTTTGGAAAAGTGACCCTTCAAAGACTTGGAGGTGTGTTTTTCCTTTCTTTCGCCGAAAGACAATTGAATGGCGTCGTAACCGTCTTTCTCTTTTGTTTTTACTTGCGTTACCACACAAGGACCAGCTTCGATCACAGTGCACGGCACGTTACGGCCGGAGGCATCCCAAATGCTAGTCATTCCGATTTTCTTTCCAATTAATCCGGACATTACTTTGCTTGTTAATGGTTTT
>CAMWQD010000079.1 GCA_947176325.1 uncultured Bacteroidales bacterium
ACGGCCATTTGCCCGGCCGCCGAGTTCTACGACTACGACCCGCGCAAGGTGCTGGACTTGGTTCAGCAGAAGAAAGAAGCGGAACTGGAGGCCTTGCTCAAAAGCGATGTGATTTGGTTTTGCGGCGAGTGCCTCTCTTGCGTTACCCGTTGCCCGAGGAATAACGCTGCCGGCCTGGTTATCATGGCCTTGCGTACGCTTTCGCAGAAAACGGGGCTTTTCGTGCATTCGAAAAAAGGCCGTCAGCAGATTCTGCTCAAACGCGGCATAGGCGAGAATATCCTCAAATACGGCTATTGCGTGTATGGGCCCACGATGATGCCCGAGGCGCATCCCGAAGCCGGCCCGATTTGGGAATGGGAACACGCCCATCTGCCGGAGATGTTCGACCGTCTGCACGGCAATCTCGACAAGCGCGGCCCGGGGGCGTTGCGCAAGATTCCCGACGAGGATTTGGCGGAACTCAAAAGCATCTTTGATGTGACGGGCACCACGGAATTATTCGACAATATAGAACGTTATTCGGCGCAGCAGGCAGAGGCGATGGGCATGAGCATGGAAGAATACATCCAAAGCGTCGAAGCAAGCAAGTAAAGATATGAAGCTGGAAGGCAAAAGATTGATATGGAAAGACTATCAGAAGGAGATTCCCGACGATAAGTATTTCTATGTACGTTCCTGCATCCGACAGAACTTTTTTCCCGCGTCCGAGCATCATTTCCTCAAGATCATGCGGGAAGACTTGGGCAAGGATGTGTATGAAACCGAACACCACACCACCTGCGGCGGCATCGGCTACCACTGCGACGTGATTCAGTTGGAGACCATCATGTCGATTGTGGCGCGGCAGTTCGCCCTCATGACCGAGGCCGGCTACAAGAACTACGCGGTGTCGTGCATCACGTCCTTCGGTCTATATACCGAAATCATCCATACGTGGCAGACCTTTCCCGAGATTTTGGAAAAGACGCGCCGCCAGTTGAAAGAAGCCACGGGGCGCGAGTTCGAGATTCCCGAACATGTGGCGCACGCCAGCGACATCATCTTCAAGCTGCGCCATGAAATTGCGGCCAAGGCCAAATACAAGCTCATCAACCAAAAGACGGGGAAACCCCTGAAAGTGGTGGAACACATCGGCTGTCACTACGCCAAGATGTTTCCGCACAAGGGCGTGGGCGGTGCCGAATATCCCTATGTGTTGGCGGGCATGGTGGAGGCCTGGGGCGGCGAAGTGGTGGATTATCCCGAGCGCCGGCATTGCTGCGGCTTCGGTTTCCGCCAGTATTTCGTTAAGTCGAACCGAGGCTATTCGTTGTCGAACACACACAAGAAGTTCGAGTCGATGGAGCCTTTCAAGCCCGATATGATTATCACCAACTGCCCCGGATGTCCTTATTTCTTAGACCGTTGGCAGTATGTCATCGCCGAGAGCGAGGGCAAGACCTACGGCGAGAACGGGCATGGAATACCCGTGTTCACCTACGAGGAGGTTGCGGGTTTGGTGATGGGCTACGACCCTTGGGATTTGGGCTTGCAGGTGCATCAAATTGCGGTTGAGCCCTTGTTGGACAAGATGGGGATTCCCTACGACCCCGAGGCCAAATACAAGGGGTTGGAAGGCAAGGACTTGGGGAAACCTGAATTACCGCAAAACATCTGTTGCTGTTAATGAATAAAGCTATGGAAGATGTAATCGTTGTCATAGGCGGCGGGCCCGCCGGCATGGAGGCCGCCTTGAGTCTGGCAGGACGGGGCCATAAAGTGTATATCGTGGAAAAGACCAACGCCTTGGGCGGGCATTTGGCCCGTTGGGACCGTCTGTTTCCCCAGCAAGACCCGGCGCAGGAAATCTTGAACGATATGTTGGCGGGCATCAAGAATGCCGACGACAAGATTGAGGTTATCTGCAACGCGCAGGTGCAGTCGGTCAAGAAGCGCATGCGCGGCTTGGAAGTGATGTTGAGCAATCAGAAGATGATTCTTGCCGATGCGGTGCTGGTGTGCTGCGGTTTCGACTTGTTCCGCGCCGAACGCAAGGAGGAATACGGCTATGGCATCTACGACAACGTATTGACCTCCGCCGATTTGGAAGAACGCTTCAAGCACAAGAAAGTGCTTTGCGCCGACGGGCGTGTTCCCGAAAAGGTGGCTTTCGTGCATTGTGTCGGCTCGCGCGACGAAAAGGTGGATCATACCTATTGCTCCAAGGTGTGCTGCGTGACGGCGGTGAAGCAGGCCTGCGAAATCAAGGAACTCTATCCGCAGGCGGAAGTGTTCAACCTCTATATGGACTTGCGTATGTTCGACCGCTATTTCGAACAGATGTACCATAAGGCGCAGAGCCATTACGGGGTGCATTTCGTGCGCGGCAGGCTTTCGGAAGTGTCGGAGACGGCCGACGGCAGGTTGCAGATAAAGACCGAAGACACGCTGTTGGGGCGTCCGATGAAAATCACCGTAGACATGCTGGTGCTTATGGTGGGCATGCAGGCTTGCGCCCAAACGGAAGAATTGTCGGAGAAACTCGACCTCAAGGTGTCTGCTTCCGACCACTTCTTCGAAACGAAAGACCTTTTCCTCAAAGGCAATTACGCCCACACCAAGGGGATTTTCCTGGCGGGTGCGTGCACGGGCCCCAAGTCGCTGCCCGATACCTTGCAGGACGCCCGTTCCGCCGCCGAGAGCATTCACCGCTATCTGACCGCATAAAGAAACGGGACTATGAAAGATTTTGGTTTCGGAATAAAAAAGAGCGGCGTTATAGACCTGGACAAGGCCGATATGTCGCTGATGCGGGAAATTGCGGCGGAGGAACCGAGTTTTCTCCATTGCTTTTATTGCGGCACCTGCACCGCCACCTGCAGCGCCGGAAAATACACGGGTTTTAACCTGAGGCGTCTGCAACTGCTTATCAAGCGCGGACAGTTGGACGAAGTATCCGAGCGTATCTCGGAATGCATGCTCTGCGGCAAATGCCAATGGGTATGCCCCAAAGGAGTCAACACGCGCCATGTCGTTATGCTTGTAAACAAGAAGCTCCATGCACGAAAGATTCGCTAATGCCTACGATCCGTTTGTGATTCCCTACATGATAGGCTATGTCTTCGTTCTGGCCTATCTGGTTGTCGCTTTGGTTACGGTGGTGAAGAACCTGCCGATGAGCGACCGCAAGAAGATGCTCCGGCATCTGTTCAGCTTCAAGCTGTTCGTCACCATCAAGGATATATTTGCCGACTGCCTGCTGCACGTAAAGATTTGGAAGAAGAACAAGATGCTGGGCTATATGCACTCGAGCATCGCCTTCGGTTGGTTCATGCTGATATTGGTGGGGCATATCGAGATTTTCTTTTTCGCCCCGCATCGGGTCAATCTGCCGTGGTATCCGATTTTCTTCCGCTATTTCATGATGGAAACCGAAACCTCCGTGGGCGGCAGCGTGTTCTTTTTCCTGATGGACTTTTTCCTGCTCATGGTGCTTTCGGGTATCGCCTTGGCGATGATAAAGCGCATCAGGCGGCGGTTGTTTGGCATGAAACGCACCACGCGCCTCAAATGGAACGACCAATTGGCGATGTATTCGCTTTGGTGCATCTTCCCCTTGCGTTTTCTGGCGGAAAGCTTTACTTCGCATATCAGCGGGGGCGGGTTCCTCACCCGCAGTTTCGGCATGCTGTTCGACTGGTTCAACCAGTTCATGAACAACGATGCCTTGATACGCCCCATGTGGTGGGCCTATTCGATTGCCCTCATGGTGTTCTTCCTGACTTTGCCGTGGAGCCGTTTCACGCATATCCTTTCGGAAGTCCTCTTGATTTATATGCGCAATGCGGGCATTCGCGAGAGTTCCAAGAACAACGGCTATGCCGGTGTGGAGATTTTCTCCTGCTCCCGCTGCGGCCTTTGCCTCGACCCTTGTCAAATGGTGTCGTCGGCTTCGTTGCGGCAAATGGCTTCGGTGGAATTTACGCGCAACGTGCGTCTGCGTCAGAACAAACAGGCTATGGAGGCGGCTTCCTACTGCCTCATGTGCGACCGCTGTGTGCAGGCCTGTCCGGTGGGTGTCAATTCGGTGCAGCTTAAACTGAACCTGAAGGCGGCGGATGTAAAATACACCTATCCGAACCGATACGATTATGTGGAGGCGGAAGCCAATCCTATGGACACAGGTTCGGCATGGGCCGACATATTGCACCGCACGCCCGAAGCGGCGGCTCCGACAAAAAAGGTCGTCCGTACGCCCGAGGTGGTCTATTTTGCCGGTTGCATGAGCCATCTCACGCCCAAAATCGAACAGGCGATGGTGCGGATTTTCGAGGCCGCGGGCGTGGATTTCACGTTTCTTGACAAAGACGGCGGCATCTGCTGCGGTCGCCCCTTGATGTTGGCGGGCGACAGGACGGGAAGCGAGCAGCTGGTGGCCAAGAACACCGAGGCCATTTTGGCCACGGGCGCCAAGGTTATGGTTTGCTCCTGCCCCATTTGCTACAAGATTTTCAAAGACACCTATAAATTGGAGGGCGTGCAGGTGCTGCACCATACCGAATATATCCTCCAACTTATGGAAGCGGGAAAGATTACGGTGCGCAAGAGTTCCCAAAAAGGGGTTTATCACGACCCTTGCGAGTTGGGACGGCATTCGGGCATCTACCGTCAGCCCCGCGATATTCTCTATCGGGTGTTGAATCTGCAACAGACTCCCTACGAAGGCAAGGACGCCCTTTGTTGCGGGCACAGCATGGCGGGCGAGGGGATGCCCTACAAGAAGCGCCGCATGATTGCTCGGGATGCTTTGCGCAAGATGACCGAAAATCCCGTGGATGTGCTTGTTACGGCTTGTCCTTCCTGCAAGCGCTCGTTTGCCGAAATCGGTACGGAGGAGATAAGGGATATTGCGGAAATTGTTTGTGACCAATTAGTGACCCGATAGTCTGCCTTGGAAGGTGTGACGTTCCTCGAGGCGTTTTTCGATGAGGCGCTGGATAGCGTCCGTGCGGATGTTGCCGCCGAAGATAGGGCCGGCTTGAAAGCGGGGAGGGGCTTCGGAGGCCAGGCGCTCGATGAGGATGTTCGGGGAAAGTCTTTCGAGGAAATCTATCACAAAGTCCACATATTCATCTAATTCAAAGAAGCGGAACGAGGCGGGATTGTCGAGATATATCTTTTCTAAAGCGGTGTTCCTGATGATTTGCAGTTGGTGCAGTTTGAGCGACCCGACAGGCATTTCCGACAGGATTTCCGCTTCGGCCAGTTCCTCTTCGCGGCTCTCGCAGGGAAGCCCGAGAATAAGATGCGTGCCCGTGCTCAATCCTCTTTCTGCCGCCTTTTCGAAAGCCTTTCGCGCACAGGCGAAATCGTGGCCGCGGTTCATCCATTTCAAACTTTTGTCGTAGCAGCTTTCGATGCCCATTTCCAAATGCACCACATATTTTTCGGAAAGCTCCGCCAGGTAGTCTAATATTTTTTCGTTCACACAGTCGGGGCGTGTGCCGATGGCCAGCCCCACCACACCGGGCACGGCGAGGGCTTCTTCGTAACGCCGCCGGAGCACCGGCAAAGGAGCGTATGTATTGGAATAGGCCTGAAAATAGGCCATGTATCGGGGGGCATGCCGGTAGCGCCACGCATGGAACTCCTTGCCTTCCTCGAGTTGTTGCGCAATGGACTTTTCCGTTTGGCAATACGAAGGATTGAAGGCTTCGTTGTTGCAGAAGACGCAGCCGCCCGTGCTCTTGGAACCGTCGCGGTTGGGGCAGGAGAAACCTGCGTTTACCGACAGTTTCTGAATGCGGAAGCCGTATCGGGCCCGCAGGTATTCGCCATAGGCGTTGAAACGGCGGCTGTGGCCCCAAGGAAAAACGGAAGGTGCGGCGTCCGCCATAAGGCTTATTTTTCTTTTTTGGGATGATTGTCGGAATTGTAGATGACGGGCGTGTAGGAAATCATCACGAAGCCGTAGTGAGGCAGTCGGGACTGTCCGGCCGCGATGCCGCTGAGGGTTTCCAAGGCCTGGTTGCGCGAATGGATGG
>CAMWQD010000080.1 GCA_947176325.1 uncultured Bacteroidales bacterium
TCCGTTTCGTGCGGAAAGAATACCGCAACTGCACCTTGATTTCGGGCAGGAAGAACCCCTGCACCTCGTTGTCGCCGCTTCCCCACTTCCGTACCCCGTCGTAGAGGGTGTGCGCATATTTCACCTCCGCCCAAAAGCCTTGCACGATTTCTTGTTTCAGCAGAAGCGCCATACGACACCCCCTTCCATAGAAAGCGGGCGCCGAAGCCGCATAAAGCACATCGGGCTCGTAGGCGTAGATGCGGTTCGCATAATCGTTCACATCGAAAAGCACCACACGGAAACGTACTTGAAAACGCCCCTTTGCCGTGCGGTAGCCGAGATCCTGCAAGAGCAGAAGCCCTTGGTTGAGGTTGCGGCTTTCCAAACGACTTTCGGCGGTGATGCCGTTGTCGAATGCCATTTTGAGGCTCGCACGCAGGCTCAGGCCGCCGCGCGTCTGGCTTTGCCCGTATAGAACCGAGAGAGCGGGCGTGAAGCGTCGCCCCTCGTGCCACAGTTTCGCATAAAGCGAGAACCCGTAGAAAGGAAGGTCGGGGTGCTTCCGTTGTGCGGAAAAAGATCCGCTTGCTTGCAGATGAAGGCGGTGCGGAAAATCGCCGCAGGCCTGCCATTCCACTTCGTGCGTGGTTTTGCCCGCTTTCGCCTCGGTTACGGGGCGGGAGTTGGGAATTTGCGCATAGGAACTGTAATAGGTGCGGTTGTAGTGACGGTATACCGCCGAGAAAGCGAATGTCTCGCAGGCTTTCCATTGCACTCCTTGCAGCAACGCCGCCCCGCGTGGAAACGACCATGCGTATTCACCGTAAAGATGCCATTTTCCGAGAAGATATTGCGCGTAGAGCGAAGCGTTTGCGCCCGGAGCGCTTGCCGACAGGGGCGTTTCCCCGATTTTATCGGACAGCGGATTGTAGCGTCCGCCGAAACGATAGGCCGAGACAATGCCGCCTATGCGTCCGTGGGCAAAGTTTTTCTCCACTTTCAGCCCGCCCGTCTGCCACAGTATGCTTTCTTTCTTCTCGATTTCGGCCTCCGTGCGGTGATAGCCGCTTTCGGGGAGGGAGGTGATGAAATCCCAAAAATTGTCGGTATCGTCCGTGCTCTCTGTTAGTGCGCCGTCGATTTTCCGCGACGAGAAAAAGGTTTCCGCCTGCCAGTTCCCGGGCAGACGGAAACTTGCCGCCAAGCCTTGCAGATAGCCGTATTCCGCGCCCGATGCATAGCCTTTGATGCCCCCGCCCGCACTCTGCAACAGGTTGGCCTGCAACGAACCATAGAAACCGCCCGCCATTCCCGTATGCAGGTTGTAACCCCATTGCACCCGAAAATTCCCCAAGGTAAGGTTCTTCAAGAAACCCTTTTCCTTCACGCTCAAAAAACCTGCATATGCATCGAAGCCCTGTTTAGAAAATGCCTCGCCCTTGTCTTGCTGCGCCGCGAAACCCCATTGCAGATGCGGGGAGAGCGAACCTGTATATTTGAAAAGAAAGTCTTGCGGTTCTCCTCCGTATTTCTTATTAATATACGCCTTAGTGCGGTAGAGAGAGCGTCCATAGCGGAAGAGCAGCTGATGTTTGGGCACCGCCGCAGAAACCGCCGAAGCCGCCCCGGGCACCGCCGCAGAAGTTGCCGAAGCCGCCCCGGGCACCGCCGAAGCCGCCCCGGGAGCTGCCGCAGAACCTGCACCGGAAAACTCCTGCCGTTCCAACGTACAGAAAGCTTGCAGTTTCTGCACGGTCGCTTCGTCAAAACCTTTCACGAAATCCACAAGCTACTTCAACGACACAATAGCCCCGTAGCTTTGCCGATAGTGCAGAAGCGACGCTATCTGCCAGGCATTCAAAATCCCGAGTTGCCGCAAATCTTCGGCATCGCATTCGTTCAGGCACAGCGGCTGTTCGCGCAGATGCGCGTAATATTCCGCGGCATTCTCCATTTGCGCCAGATTGTCGGCGTTCAATTCCTCGTTTGCAAGAAACAGGAAATCATCTGTTTCCTGCGCTCTCACATCGGCAAGGAACGCCAAGCACACCGCCCCGAGGAGCAGACGGAAAAACAACTTCCGTTTCATCGCCTCACCCTTTTTTGTCCGCCGTTTTTCTGCTTCTGCCCGCCGAGTTTCAACGACACCCCGATTTCGCTTTCCGCGCCCAAGGGAGGATGATAGCGGCAGGCAATCTGTATGGAAAAGCGCGGGTGATAGTAGCCGAAACCCATCTGAAAGGCGGTGGGGTTCACCTGCGCCTGAAGCCAGAACAAGAAAGAAGACCGAAGCAGATAAGACAAGGAAGTGGAGGCCAGCAAGGGGTGGCGAATGTCTTTCTCGAGGTCGACGCCCCAATACAATCCCGTGTGCAGACGGCAGTTGGCGCCTATCAAGAAAGCCATGCGCTCGTTCCATTCCCCGGCGGTGCCTCCGCTTCCGTCGGCATTCCGTAATCGCACCCGCTGGTCGTAGGCGAAACGCAATCCCCATTTTTCACGCTGAAACGAAAGGGAGAGCCCCGGTGCGAGATATTGCCCTATTCCCCTGTCCTCCACAGGATTGAAGAAACCGTAGGCAAAGCGGATTTCGCCTTGCAGTCCGGGTAGGAAACCGCGTGCGTAGGCAAAACCTATGTTTTGCCGATGCAGCAGTTTAAAGCCTTGATAGCCATAGAATACAGACCATACATTCCTTTTCTGCACCCAGTCTGCCCGCAGTCGGTAATCGCCGTTTTCCTTGATGAAACCCATGCAGGAGCGGTGGGATAAGAGGAACGTGGCGGGGGCGGCGCCCATATCCGTGCGATTTGGGTTGGCGGGTGTGGACTGGAGCGAGAAGGGCAGGGGGCAAACTTCCTGCCCGTTCATCAAACCGCCCCAAGGTAAACCCAGCATCAGCACTCCCACCCGCCACAGAAAAAACAATTTTTTCATAGTGTTTGTGAGCTGAAATGTTTACCCTATATCGCGGGACAGGCGGTTTTATCGAAATCGGAAGTGTTAAAAATTGTTAAAAGCCGTCTACAAGGTCTTCAAACGGCGAAGAAAGACACAAACGGCGGTTCGGGAAACAGACGCAGACCGCAAAAAAAATCCCGGAGCCCTGAACGGGCCCCGGGACGTGAGAAAATCCTACCGAGTTTTTATTCCACCCAATAGATATAGTTTTCCTTGCGGGGTTTGGCTTCGGGCGCCGCGCCGTCGATATAGCCCACGATGCAGTTGCCGATGCCTTCGTAATCGCCTTCAATGCCCCATTCCTTCAAGAGTTCCTTGCCTTCGGGCGAGTCGAACACTTCCTTGGCGCGGTGAATCCAGCACGAGCCCAGTCCGACGGCATGGGCGGCGTTCATCAGATTGCCCATTACCAAAGCACCGTCATAAATATAGGTGCTTGCGAAGTTGCGGTCGGCGAGAACCACCAGCACAACCGGTGCGCCATAGAAAGGATCGTTTTCCGAACCCATTACCTGCGCATTGAGTTTCGACAGTTTGTCGCGGGTTTCCTTGTTGGTGATGGCCACGATGATAGGCGCTTGGTTGTTTTTTCCCGTAGGCGCGTAGGTGCCGGCTTCCAAAATCTTGTCGAGCAGTTCCTTTTCGGGCAACCGGTCTTGATAATAGCGCACGGAACGCCGGGTCTTGAGCGTTTCCAAGGTGTTGTTTCCGTTCATGTCTTGCGTGGTTTTGCTATCTGTGCAGGCGGTGGAGAATCCGGCCGCGAGCGCGATAGTCAGAATGAAAATCTTAAGTTTTTTCATGGTGGGTTGTTTTTTTTACAAAACTACACAAAAATTTGCCCTTGCGTTTTGTATCTTTGTGGGTTTTGGAAAAGAGAGGAGAATATGGACAGTATGTTAGACAAGTTGGACGCGCTGCAAGTGCGTTTCAAGGAGATTGAGCAGGAAATGAACCAGCCTGATGTGATGCAGGACATGAAGCGTTATATCAAGCTCAGCAAGGATTATAAGGATATGCAGCCGATTATGGTTGCCTATAAGGACTACCGCAACCTGCTTTCCAATATCGAGAGCGCCAAGGAAGTGCTCAATACGGAAAAGGACGAGGAATTCCGCGAAATGGCGAAGGAGGAGTTGTCCGTATATGTTAAGGAGAAGGACGAGTTGGAGGAAAAAATCAGGGTGCTTCTCATTCCCGCCGACCCGCAGGATTCCAAAAACGCCATTGTGGAGGTGCGAGCCGGTACCGGCGGCGACGAGGCGGCCATTTTTGCGGGCGACCTCTACCGTATGTATACCCGCTATTGCGACAACAAGGGTTGGAAGGTGGAGACGGTGGATTTTACCGAAGGCACGGCGGGTGGATATAAGGAAGTGATATTCAATGTGTCGGGAGACGGTGTCTACGGCATCCTCAAATACGAGTCGGGTGTGCACCGGGTGCAACGTGTTCCCGCCACCGAAACCATGGGGCGTGTGCATACCTCGGCTGCGTCGGTGGCCGTATTGCCCGAGGCCGATGAATTCGATGTGGAGCTCAAGGCGAGCGACATACGCAAGGACACCTACTGTTCGTCGGGCCCCGGCGGGCAGTCGGTCAACACCACCTATTCGGCGGTTCGCCTCACCCATATCCCCACGGGCATCGTGGTGGCCATTCAAGACGAGAAATCGCAGATTAAGAACTACGAGAAGGCGTTGAAAGTGCTCCGTACCCGCATCTACGAAATCGAGTATCAGAAATATCTGGACGAAATTTCGTCCAAACGCAAGACTATGGTTTCCACGGGCGACCGTTCTGCGAAAATCCGCACCTACAACTACCCGCAGAGCCGCGTCACGGATCATCGCATCAACTTCACCACGCACACGCTCGGCACCTTTATGGACGGCGACATCCAAGAGTTGATAGACGCTTTGCAACTTGCCGAAAACGCCGAGAAAATGAAAGAATCGGTGGGCTGAAACCTTGCGGGGAACGGACGAAACGAAATTCTATGAAAAGACTTTTTAGATATTGGGCGACAAGCCTCGTGACGGCTTTCGTGGCGGGCGGTGTCCTGCATGCGCAGACCGTGGGACAGAGCGAGGTCTACAGTCATCGCTTCACCAACGGCGACGATGATTGGAAGGGTATGTATATCCTGCAACGCAACACCTATCACGCCCCCATTCATATAGGCTGGCAACGCACCGAACAAGACACGCTTGGCGGCATCCGCCTTTCATTTCCCCAGGCGCAGGAAGGCGATTTTCTCTTTATCTACAAGCTTTTCGGAGGCTTGAAACCCTCCTCGCTCTATCGCCTTTCCTTCCTTTCCTCCTTTACGGTAGAGCCCTCCGAGGTATCTTCGTCCGTACATCTGAAACTCGGAGCCAACGACCTCCGTCCCAAAACGCTCTACAACCGGGGCAATTTCAGCAAGGGAAGCGGCGCCGCATCGGGCAAGAACTTGGCCTATCTGGGCGATTTGACCGCCGAAGACAGCACCCTGCGCTATGTGGAGCAGAACTACGACGAACCTGTCTACGCCGTCACCAATACCGAAGGAAACCTCTACGTGATGTTGGGGGTGGAGAAAGGCAAGGGTGGGGGTGGCATTCCTCCCGTTTCGCTCAATACCTTGCGCATCCGTTTCGAATATGTGGGCGAAGACAGCGTGGAGATGAACCGTGTATTCTTCGTCGAAACCACCGAGACCGACCGCAAGAACGTCTATTCCTTTGAGGTGAACCCCGTGCAGGAGGTGGTGCGATATAGCATCTATACACAAAAAGGGCATCTGGTGATGGTGGAGGATGATTCGGATTGCGTCCCCTCATGCCCCAACATCATCGATGCCTCTTTTCTCGCCCCCGACGATTACTGGGTTGAATTCGTCCTCCTCAACGAAAAACGCATCGTCCAACCCTTCGTCGTAAGACCGTAACTACTTCGTCAGGCCGGTTTTTTCGAGCCAGGATTGTACGGATTTGCGGG
>CAMWQD010000081.1 GCA_947176325.1 uncultured Bacteroidales bacterium
CATTCCGATTTTCTTTCCAATTAATCCGGACATTACTTTGCTTGTTAATGGTTTTTAATTCTTTTATTTGAAGGTGACGCGTTAGGCTTTGATTTCCACTTCAACGCCACTGGGCAACTCCAACTTCATCAAAGCGTCGATGGTTTTGGAACTGCTGCTGTGAATGTCCAGAAGGCGTTTGTAGGAGGACAATTCAAATTGCTCGCGCGATTTCTTGTTGACAAAGGTCGAACGGTTTACCGTAAAGATCTTCTTGTCGGTGGGGAGGGGGATAGGCCCGCTCACCATGGCACCGGTCATCTTGACGGTCTTTACGATTTTTTCGGCCGACTTGTCTACCAAGTTGTAGTCGTAGGACTTCAACTTGATTCTGATTCTTTGCTGACTCACGGTTTTATAATTTTACTATTGAACGATTTACTTGGTTGCTTGTTTCACCACTTCGGCCGTGATGTTGGCGGGAGCCTCGGCATGGTGCGAATACTCCATCGTGGAACTGGCACGACCCGACGTAAGGGTACGCAGGGCGGTGACATAGCCGAACATTTCGGCCAAGGGCACCTTGGCGCGGATAGCCTGGCCGCCATGTTTGGCGTCGATGCCTTCCATGATGCCGCGACGACGGTTCAAGTCGCTGGAAACATCACCCACGTTGGCGTCGGGCGTTTCGATTTCGAGCGACATGATAGGTTCGAGCAAAATGGATTTGGCCTTGCGGCATGCTTCGCGGAAGCCCATTCTGGCGCAGACTTCGAACGAAAGGGCGTCGGAGTCTACGGGGTGGAACGAACCGTCGAGGATACGAACCTTGAGGTTTTCCAGCGGATAGCCGGCCAAGACACCGTTTTCCAACGACGACTTGAAGCCTTTTTCGATAGCGGGGATAAATTCCTTGGGAATGTTACCGCCCTTGACTTCGTTGATGAACTGAAGACCCTTGACGCCTTCGTCGGCAGGCGAAATCTCGAAGAGGATGTCGGCGAACTTACCGCGACCACCGGTCTGTTTCTTGTAAACTTCGCGGTGTTCGACGGTGGAGCAGATAGCTTCCTTGTAGGCCACCTGCGGACGGCCTTGGTTACATTCCACCTTGAATTCGCGTTTGAGACGGTCCAGAAGGATATCCAAGTGCAACTCGCCCATACCGCTGATAATGGTCTGGCCGGAGTTCTCGTCGCTCTTGACGCGGAACGTGGGGTCTTCTTCGGCCAGCTTCATCAAGCCGTTCGAAAGTTTGTCCACATCCTGCTGCGAAACCGGTTCGATGGCGATGCTGATAACCGGTTCGGGGAACGACATGGTTTCGAGGTTGATAGGATGATTTTCGTCGCAGAGGGTGTTACCCGTCTTGATTTCCTTGAAACCGACGGCGGCACCGATATCACCCACCTCGATGCGATCCAAAGGTTGCTGTTTGTTGGCGTGCATCTGAAGGATACGCGAGATACGTTCCTTCTTGCCCGTGGAGGCATTGAGCACATACGAACCTGCGTCGAGGGCGCCGGAATATACGCGGAAGAACGCGATACGGCCCACGAAGGGGTCGGTGGCGATCTTGAACGCCAAAGCGCAGAAAGGTTCGTTTACATCTACCTTGCGCGAGGTTTCCTCGCCCGTGTCGGGGTTGGTTCCCACTACGGCATCGATGTCGAGAGGACTCGGCAGATAGCGTACAACGGCATCCAAAAGGGGTTGTACGGCTTTATTCTTGATGGCCGAACCGCAGAAAACGGGGTTGATGTGCATGGCAATCGTGCCCTTGCGGATGGCGGTGATAATCTCTTGTTCGCTGATAGAGGAGGGGTCTTCGAAGAACTTTTCCATCAAGGCTTCGTCTTCTTCGGCCGCGGCTTCCACCAACTTATTGTGGTATTCTTCCACTTGGTCCACCATATCGGCGGGAATGGGAATCTCGTCGAATTCGGTTCCCTTCTCGTCTTCCCACTTGTAGGCCTTCTTGGTAATGAGGTCAACAACTCCGATAAATGTGTCCTCTTGGCCAATGGGGAGCTGCATGGCAACGGGGTGGGCGTGGAGACGTTCGCTGATCTGGCTTACGACATTATAGAAATCGGCCCCGGTACGGTCCATTTTGTTTACGAAACAGATACGGGGAACCTTGTATTTATTGGCCTGACGCCAAACGGTTTCGGACTGGGGCTGAACGCCGCCTACCGCGCAAAGCACCATTACGGCACCGTCCAACACACGCAAGGAACGTTCTACCTCGACGGTAAAGTCAACGTGCCCCGGGGTGTCGATAAGGTTCATCTTATAGGTGTCGTTCTCGTATTTCCAGAACACCGTTGTGGCGGCGGAAGTGATGGTGATACCGCGTTCCTGTTCCTGCGCCATCCAGTCCATGGTGGCCGTACCCTCGTGCGTTTCACCGATTTTGTGGGTCTTTCCCGTATAGAAAAGAATACGCTCCGAGCAGGTGGTCTTACCTGCGTCGATGTGCGCCATGATCCCGATATTCCGGGTTTTGGATAAATCGTATGCCATTGTCTACCTAAAATTTAAAGTGGGAGAATGCCTTGTTGGCTTCGGCCATTCTGTGGATGTCTTCCTTGCGTTTGAAAGCGGCGCCTTCTTCTTTATAGGCGGCCATGATTTCGGCGGCAAGTTTCTTCGACATCGACTTTTCGTTGCGTTTGCGGGCGAAAAGAATCAGGTTCTTCATGCCGATAGACTGCTTTCTTTCCGGACGGATTTCGGACGGAATCTGGAAAGTGGCACCACCTACGCGGCGGCTTCTTACTTCGACCGAAGGAGTGACGTTCGACAAAGCTTTTTTCCAAACCTCCAAGCCGTTTTCCTTGGTCTTGGCGGATACTTCCTCGATAGCATCGTAGAAAATCTCGTGCGCGATGCTCTTTTTGCCCGCCAACATAATGTTGTTGATGAACTTGGTCACCAAAACATCATTGAATTTGGGGTCGGGCAAAATGGTTTTTCTTTTCGGAGTTGTCTTTCTCATAATCTATATACCTTCTTGCTTGCGGTTTTACTTTTTCTTGGGACGCTTGGTACCATACTTGGAACGACGTTGGTTGCGGCCTTCCACGCCCGAGGTATCCAAGGCACCCCGAATGATGTGGTATCTTACACCGGGAAGGTCTTTCACACGACCGCCGCGGATCATCACGATGGAGTGTTCCTGGAGGTTGTGACCTTCGCCGGGAATATATGCATTCACTTCCTTTTGGTTGGTAAGGCGCACACGGGCAACCTTACGCATAGCCGAATTAGGCTTCTTGGGCGTGGTGGTGTAGACACGAACGCAAACACCGCGCCGCTGGGGGCAAGAGTCCAACGCGGGAGACTTGGATTTATCCACGAGTTTCTCCCGTCCCTTGCGAACTAACTGTTGAATTGTAGGCATTTTGTTGGTTTTGTATTAGTTATAATTTCAAAATACTTATTCCAAAATGGAGCGCAAAGTTAGTGCTTTTTTCTATAAAACCAAGAGGTCTTGAAAATTTTTTTACCCGTCCGTTGTTCAATGGCGCTGCGCCCAACTTTTCGTATATTTGCAAGTTTTGTCGGAAGGGATTCGGGAAAGGCCGATGCTCCCTCCGTGGATGAATAGCGATAAAGTAAAGTATTATATTAAGGTATGAAGATTACGATTGTCGGAACCGGGTATGTCGGTTTGGTGACGGGCACGTGTTTTGCCGAAATGGGCACGGATGTCTGCTGTGTGGATGTGAATATGGAGAAGATTTCCGCTTTGCAGAGGGGGATTCTTCCCATTTATGAACAGGGCTTGGATGAATTGCTGAAAAAGAACCTGCAGAAAGGGAGGATTTCATTCACTACATCCATAGAACAAGGTATAGAGGATTCGGAAGTGGTTTTCTGTGCGGTGGGCACGCCTCCCGACGAAGACGGCAGCGCCGATTTGAGATATGTGCTCGAGGTGGCGCGTGAGGTGGGGCAATATATGAAGTCGTATATGCTGGTGGTGACCAAAAGTACGGTTCCCGTGGGCACGGCGCAGAAAGTGCGTGCGGCCATCCAGGAGGAGCTGGACAAGCGCGGGTCGAAGCTTACGTTCGATGTGGCGTCGAACCCCGAGTTCCTGAAAGAAGGGTCGGCCGTAAAGGATTTCATGTATCCCGACCGGATTGTGGTGGGAATTGAAAGCGAAAAGGCGAAGGAGGTGATGAACCGTCTGTATAAACCTTTTACGCTCAACGGGCATCCTGTGCTCTTCATGGATATCGCTTCGGCGGAAATGACCAAGTATGCCGCCAATTCGATGTTGGCCACCCGTATCAGTTTCATGAACGACATCGCCAACCTCTGTGAGTTGGTGGGGGCCGACGTGGACAGTGTGCGCAAGGGCATAGGCAGTGATTCGCGCATCGGAAGCAAGTTCCTCTACCCCGGCATCGGCTACGGCGGTTCGTGTTTCCCCAAGGATGTGAAGGCTTTGGTGAAGACGGCGGAGGGGAATGGGTATTCGATGAAGGTGCTCAAGGCGGTGGAAGAGGTGAACCAATCCCAAAAATCGCTTTTGGTGCGTAAGTTCCTGCGGCATTTCGACGGGAAGGTGAAGGGCAAGACCGTGGCGTTCTGGGGTTTGGCCTTCAAGCCCGGCACGGACGATATGCGCGAGGCGCCTTCGTTGGTGATGATAGACGAATTGTTGAAGGCGGGTTGCAAGATCAAGGGGCACGACCCGATTTCGATGCCGGAGTGTAAGCGCCGCATAGGGGATGCCATTACCTATTGTCATGATATTTACGAGGCCGCCGACGGTGCCGACGCTGTCTTTCTGGTGACCGAATGGAACGAATTCCGTGTGCCGGAATGGGAGAGGGTGAAGAAACATCTCGTCACTCCCGTGATTTTCGACGGCCGCAACCTCTACGACAGGGCGGAATTGCGCAAGGCGGGCTTCATCTATTATGGTGTGGGTCTCAAATAATCGAATGCGATGAAAAGAGTATTGGTGACCGGCGGGTCGGGATTTATCGGCTCGCATTTATGTGAAAGATTGCTAAAGGAGGGCAACGATGTTATCTGTCTCGACAATTTCTTCACGGGGCAGAAGCAAAATGTGGCGCATCTGATAGGCAGCCCTTATTTTGAATTGGTGCGGCACGATGTGATTCAGCCCTATTACGCCGAGGTGGATGAAATCTACAATCTGGCTTGTCCGGCTTCGCCCGTGCACTATCAATACAACCCTATCAAGACGGTGAAGACTTCGGTGATGGGGGCAATCAATATGTTGGGGCTGGCCAAACGCATCAAGGCTAAAATCCTGCAGGCGTCTACCAGCGAGGTGTACGGAGATCCGAAAGTCCACCCGCAGCAGGAAGCCTATTGGGGAAATGTGAACCCTATCGGCCTGCGTTCGTGTTACGACGAGGGAAAACGTTGCGCCGAAACGTTGTTTATGGATTATCACCGTCAGAACGGTGTGAAAATTAAGATTGTGCGGATTTTCAACACCTACGGGCCGAGAATGTTCATGAACGACGGACGGGTGGTGTCGAACTTTGTGGTGCAGGCTCTCAAGAACGAGGACATCACCATTTACGGCGACGGTTCGCAGACGCGCAGCTTTCAGTATGTGGACGATTTGGTGGAGGGTATGATGCGCTTGATGGACACGCCCGATGATTTTACAGGCCCTGTGAATATCGGCAATCCGGGTGAGTTTACCATCAAGGAGTTGGCGGAGAAAGTGATTGCCTTGACGGGAAGCCGCTCCAAGTTGGTGTATCGTCCCTTGCCTTCGGACGACCCCACGCAACGCAAGCCCGATATCACCTTGGCTTGCGAAAGATTGCATTGGAAACCTGTGGTGCAGTTGGAAGAAGGCTTAAAGAAAACCATTGCTTATTTTGAGGAGGAATTGCGTCGTGAACGATAGATTGACAGTACTTGTGACCGGAAGCAACG
>CAMWQD010000082.1 GCA_947176325.1 uncultured Bacteroidales bacterium
CGTAGTTCCCAAAACTTCTTCCGCAGGAGGCGCCTCGAAAGGCTTCAATGCTTCCTCCTTTCCCGAGAAGAACTCCACCACCTGTTTCAAGTTCTCCGCCGCATACACGGCTATGTCGCGCACCATAGCCGCCTCCGCCGCATTCTTCATGGGAAGGATAATCCCTTTGAAGCCCTGCCTTTTGGCCTCCAACGCAAACGGAAGCGTGCCCTTTACCGGTTGCAGCCGTCCGTCGAGCGACAACTCGCCCATCATCATATACTCCTGCACCGAAGGGATGCCCGCACCTTGCGGCAACTGCCCCGAGGCCGCCAGAATCCCCATAGCCAAGGTGAGGTCGTAGGCCGACCCTTCCTTGCGCATATCGGCCGGAGCCATGTTGATGACGATTTTCTTGACGGGAATCTTATAGCCGTAGTGCTCCAATGCGGTGGCGATGCGGTAGTGGCTCTCCTTGACCGCGCTGTCGGGCAGGCCCACCAGCATAAAGTTGACGCCAGTCTCAATACTGGTCTCCACACAGATACACAAAGCGTCGATGCCCTCGAGGGCCGCGCCGTACGTCTTTACAATCATACAAAACCTCTCTTTCTTATACAAGGGTTAGAAATTATTTTTTCCCTTATATCGTTTCAAGAGCGATTTTAACGAAGTTTTTTGCAAAAAAAATTTTACAAATAGGCCTGTAGTATGCTCAGACCCATAATTAGGAGAAAGGCGGCTTCGCGCCAAAAGTTGATTTTTCCGTGACACAGGAAGCGGCAGGAGAGGAACGCGAGCGGAAAGAAAAGGAAGAAACGCGCCGGCAACCCCACTTCCGTTACCGAAAAGAAAATCAGGAAATAGATGAACATCACCACCAAGGCCGAGGATTTGCGTCTTTCCGAAATCTCGAGCGTCTGTGTATACTGACGGAAAGAGAGAGCCGTGCCCAACGAGAGCAGGCTCATCAGCACCAGCAGCGCCAACGGCAAGAGCATCATTCCGTTCCATGCAGGGAAGCCGAAACGGAACCAAGCGTTCCACGCGGGCCACAGCATCGTGCCCTCGAACAGATAGCGGAAAATGAACAGAAGCATATAGACAAACACCACACCCGCCGCCGCGCACACCCATTCCCTCCATTGATTCATCGAATAGGCAATGAGTATCATAAAGATGCAAGGAAGCGTAAAGAACAGGTCGGGTTGAAGAATGGTAATCAGCCCCCACAGGAAGGCCATGTTGAACGTGGCGGGATAGGATTTGTCCTTGCCATACACACTTAATATATAGTGTAGCGTGAGCACCGCCAACGGATACAGGCAGAGCGCGAGCGAGAAGGTACGAGCCCCATACATGGATGCCATGCAGAGGAAAAGGGCGGCCAGCAAGCCGTCGTTGCGCGAGAGGCCGTGCCGCTTCATCACCTTTCCGAAAGCCACCGCAGAAGCCAAGGTCACCGCCCACGACAGCCACACCCGCCATTCGCCCAGCCCCTCGGCGCGGAACTCTCCGCCCCACAGCACCAACGAGAGCAACAGCAGGATAATGTATTGCAGAAGCGGATTGTTCTGCGAGGATTTCAGCAACATTTTTATCAAATTTAGTTACACAAAGATAGTAAAAAGCTTTACCTTTGGCTAATGAAAAATTCCCGTTTTATGAAAAACCCCGCTTCTCTTTTCTTTCCGTTTCTCTGTGCGCTGATGTTCGGCCTCTCCCTGCAGGCGCAGGGCGCTACGGCGGCAGGCTCCGACAAGGCGGCTCCGTCCAAAGGCTCCTCCGAGCAAAACAAGCCTTGGATTCCTTATGTGTTGGCCGACAGGATTTTCGCCATAGAGATAGACCAAGTTTTTCTGACACAGGGCGTAAGACGGCTTTCCGTTCCCGTTCCGTTTTTCGTGCGGCAGGGGCGCGTGCAGACTTCCCTGCCCTATATCGGCCGTTTCTCCTCCCCCAACCTCGCCGTGGCGCAGGACCTCACCTTGGATCTGGACGGCCCCGTGGCGGATTACAGCGTCGACACCCTGCGCCGGGGTGCCTACCGCGTCAAGTTCAAGGTATATCAGATAGGCGAAAGCTTCAATATAGAGATAAAGGTGACCCGCGATGCCTACGCCACCCTCTACGTGCAGAGCAGCATGCGCAGCGAAATCACCTATTCGGGCATGCTCAAGATGGTGGAGGGATGGAAGCCGGGTTCGCAGGACGATACCGCTGAATAACATAATTTTTATTACCTTTGTTTGTTTCCTTGAATTTTTTGAAAAAAAATCAAAACTCGCACATAATGAAGCATTGGACAACCCTTTTGCTCTTCGCGGTCTTGTCCGTGTCGGCATTTGCCCAAAGGCATGTGAACGGCATCGTGACAGACGGCAACAGCAACAAGCCCATCGCAGGAGCCACAGTCTCCTCCGGTTCCGAAACAGTCCGCACCGCCGCCGACGGTTCGTTCTTTTTGGGTAATCTTCCCGACAAGGGAAAAATCACCCTCTCCATCTCCGCCGCCAACTACGAAAGCGGCGTTTTCAATGTAAGGGACTTGGAGGGAGGCCAGTACAAACTCAAGGAATCGGCCAACACGCCGGCTTCCGACAATGCTTCGCTCGAACTGGACTCGGACGAGGACATGGGCTACGGCGGACAGACCGTGGCCGGCCTGCAGACCCAGTCGCAGGACGTGTTCGACCGTAATGCGGGCTACAATCTCGGTTTCGCCTACTTCAAGGCGCGGGGCTACGACAACCGCTATAATAATGTGTATGTGAACGGAGCCTTGATGAACGACCCCGAAAGCGGCCGCGCCTCGTGGTCGGAATGGGGCGGGCTCAACGATGCCGTGCGCAACAAGGAAGCCGTGAGCGGCCTCAACCCGAGCAATTTCGGCGCGGGCAACATCGGCGGCGAGCAGAACATCAACATGCGCGCCTCGGCTATCGCCAAGCAGCACAAGGTAACCTACTCCATCACCAACCGCACCTATACCCAACGTCTCATGTACACCTACGGTTCGGGCTTGCTGCCCAGCGGCTGGGCGGTGGCCTTGAGTGTTTCGGCGCGTCTGGGCGACGGCTTGGTCTACAACCCCAACACCAAGGTGCGTGTGCCGGGCTTCACCGATAAATACACCCAAAAGCTGGTGGATAACGGCGGTACGCCCGACGGCTTGATGTATGCCAGCCTGGGCTATTACTTCTCTCTGGAAAAACGCTTCCGTCAGAGCGGCCACGCGCTGAGTTTCGTGGCTTTCGGCGCACCCACCAAGCGCGCCACGCAGGGCGGTTCGTATCAAGAGGTGTATGACTTGGTGGGAACCAACTACTACAACGGCAACTGGGGCTACCAAGACGGCAAAATCCGTTCGGCCCGCATCCGTCAGATGTTCCTGCCCACCTTCCAGTTGGTATGGGACTACGATAAAGACAACACGCAGGTAACCACCACGGCGAGCTACCAGTTCGGTCGCTACGGCACCACCTCGCTCAACTGGTACGACGCGGCAGACCCCCGTCCCGACTACTACCGCTACCTACCCTCCTACTACGAAGACCCCGCCACGGCCGACATGGTGGCCGAGCTTTGGCGCAACGACCCCTCCAAGAGCCAAATCGATTGGGACGGTCTCTATGAAGTGAACTACATTCAGAAAGCGCAGGGCAAGCAATCCAAATATGTGGTGGAAGACCGCCGAAACGATGTCAACGACTTCGATATCAGCTCGGTGATGAATCATCGCTTTACCGATCAAATCAAACTCAACGCCGGTGCGCGGGTGCGCAACAGCATCACGCACAACTTCAAGACCATTTCCGACCTCTTGGGCGGCAGCTACTGGCTCGACATCGACCAGTTCGCCGAACGCGATTTCTCCTCGGACGCGGACGAAATTCAAAACGACCTCGACCATCCCAACCGTATCGTGAAAGAGGGCGACATCTACGGATACAACTACGACATGCACTTGGTTTACGAACAGTTGTTCGCCTTGGCTAAATTCGAACTCGCCCACTGGGACGTTTACGCCGGTGCCGAGTTGTCCAACTCCAATTTCTGGCGCTACGGCAAGATGCGCAACGGCCGCGCCCCCAACAATTCCAAGGGCAAGGGCGATGTGCACAGCTTCTTCAACTATGGCGTGAAAGCCGGTGCCACGTGGAAAATCAACGGCCGCAACTACCTCTACGCCAATGTAGCGTGGAAGACCCGCGCCCCCTATATCCGCGACGCCTATGTTTCGCCCCGTGTGAAGGATGTGGTGGCCTCCAACCTCCAGAACGAAAAGATTTTCTCGGTAGACCTCAATTATGTGTTGCAGACTCCCGTGGTATCGGGCCGTCTGACGCTCTACCACACCATGTTCTTCGACGGCATGGAATCGTTCAGCTTCTATCACGACGACTACCGCACCTTCGTCAACTACACCCTCAACAACGTCAATCAGACGCATCAGGGCATCGAGTTGGGTTTGGACGTGAAGATTATGCCGCAGTTGAGCGCCACCTTGGTGGGCAATGTGGGCAACTACCGCTACACGAACAACCCCACGGCCACGATTTCGGCGGAGAACGGGGCTTTCGAAGACCAGACGAACACCATTTATTATAAGAACTATCATGTGACGGGAACGCCTCAGCTGGCCGGTTCGCTCGGCTTGAACTACCAGGCTCCCTTCAGCATCTTCATCAATGCCAATGTCAACTATGCCGCGTGGAACTATCTGAGCATGAACCCCGAGCGTCGTTCGCAGGCCGCTATCGAGGGTGTTTCGCAAGACAACACCGCGCTTCTGCATGCCATTCTCGACGAGGAAAGGCTGACCGGCGGCTGGACGCTCGACATTTCGGTGGGCAAGATTTTCCGCTTCAAGGGTTGCCAGCTCAACCTCAACGCCTCTGTACAGAACTGCACCAACAACCGCAACATCCGCACGGGAGGCTACGAGCAGCGTCGTTTCGACTACTACGAACACAATGTGGACAAATATCCTCCGCGTTATTTCTATGCCTACGGCACCACATTCTTTATCAACGCGAGCATTCGTTTCTAACCTAAAAACTGAAAGAAGATGAAAATGATAAAATATTTCGGTGCGCTCTCCGTAGCGGGAATCCTGATGATTTGCGCGGGTTGCGGCGACCCTGTGATGCCCGAACCGCCCACCACCGACCTCAAGGCCAATATCACGATACGCGAGCTTACCCTCATGTATCCTTCCAGCACCAACTACGCCGCCATCGACACGGCTCTGTATATAGAAGGGGTGGTGACGGGCAACGATGTGGGAGGAAGCCTCTACAAGAAAATCTATGTGCAGGACGAATCCGCCGGCATTGACGTGGAGATTGAAATGACCCAAAACTGCAACAAATATCCCGTGGGACAGCGTTTGGTGATAGACCTCAACGGGCTGGCCTTTGGCCGCTACGGCGGACAGGCGCAAATCGGACGGCAGGGAGGTGTGCAGACCGAACGTCTGTATGAAAGCGACTGCGACGAACATTTCCACCGCAAAGGATACGCTTCGGCTGCCGAAGAAATCGCTCCGACCCCCATTAAGTTGAGTGACGCCACACGGAGCCGCTATGTGGGAATGTTGGTGCGGTTCGACAGCGTATATTTCACGGAGGGAGGCAAACTGCCTTTCGCCGATGTCACGGCCACTTTGTCGGGCAACGCACAGAACAATACCCTTGCCGATTATAATGGCGGCGACGAGACCCTGATTCTGCGCGTAAGCCAATACGCCCTTTTCGCCATGGATACCCTTCCCACCGGTTGCGGTTCCATTATCGGCATTCTGGGCAACTACAACGGCACGCCC
>CAMWQD010000083.1 GCA_947176325.1 uncultured Bacteroidales bacterium
TCAACAAGCCCAAAACCACCAAGGCCACACGCGCATACCGCGCCGCGGAAGAATAACTATTTCAATAAGAAGTCTTTTCCCAAATACTTTTCGCGCACTTCGGGGTCGGCGGCCAGGCTGGCCGAGCTTCCCGACTTGAGGATCTTGCCGCTGTAAAGCAGGTAGGAACGGTCTGTGATAGACAAGGTTTCCTGTGCGTTGTGGTCGGTGATGAGAATGCCGATATTCTTTTGCTTCAGTTGCAACACAATTTTCTTGATGTCTTCCACCGCAATGGGGTCGATGCCCGCGAAAGGCTCGTCAAGGAGAATGAACTTGGGGTTGGCGGCCAAGGCACGGGCGATTTCGGTGCGGCGCTTCTCGCCTCCCGACAGGCTGATGCCCTTGGTCTTGCGCACGTGTTCGATGCCGAATTCATGCAACAGTTCTTCCAAGCGCGCCTTGCGTTGGGTCTTGTCCTTGATGATGAATTGGAGAATGGCGTCGATATTGTCCTCCACGCTCATGTGGCGGAACACCGAAGGTTCCTGCGCCAAGTAGCCCACCCCCAACTGCGCCCGCTTGTACATGGGCAGGTGCGAAATATCCCTGTCGTCGAGGAAGACCTTTCCCGAAAGAGGCTTAATCAATCCCACAATAATATAGAAGGAAGTGGTCTTTCCCGCTCCGTTGGGCCCCAAAAGCCCCACGATTTCGCCTTGTTTCACTTCCACCGACACATGGTCCACCACCGTGCGTTGATGATACGCTTTCACAATATCTTCGGTTCGCAATACCATAACCTTGAAGTTTGTTCCGTCAATCTGCTTTTTGCAAATTTCGGCAAATTTTGTTATCTTTGATTTACATTCAAGGCGCTTCGCCCCGGCGGCAAGGGAAACTTTGCCTGCAAGTGGCTTGCGCATACCCACAAAAGTAAACAAATTTCTTAACCCCGCGGCCTATGGAATACAGCAGCGATTTTTTACACAGCGAACTGCATCGCGTGTTCGGTTTCGACCATTTCAAAGGAAACCAGCAGGCTATCATCGAGAGCGTGTTGCGGGGCAAGGATGTCTTCGTAATCATGCCCACGGGCGGCGGCAAATCGCTTTGCTATCAGCTTCCCGCATGGGTGCTCCCCGGCACGGCCATCATCGTTTCCCCCCTCATCGCCCTGATGAAGAACCAAGTGGACGCGGTGCGCAATCTCGGCACCGAATCGAACATCGCCCACTACCTCAACTCTTCGCTCACCAAGGCCGAAATGAAGCAGGTGAAGGAAGACTTGGCCGCCGGCAGAACCAAGTTGCTCTACGTGGCACCCGAAACCCTCACCAAAGACGAAAACGTGGAGTTCTTCAAGACCATTCCCATTTCGCTCTACGCTATCGACGAGGCGCACTGCATCTCGGAATGGGGACACGATTTCCGTCCCGAATACCGCCGTTTGCGGCCCATCATCGAGGCTATCGGGCAGAAGGTGCCTATCATGGCGCTCACGGCCACGGCCACGCCCAAAGTGCAGAAAGACATTCAGAAAAATCTGGATATGATGAACGCCGAGGTGTTCATCTCGTCGTTCAACCGCTCCAACCTCTACTATGAGGTGCGTCCCAAGACCAAGAACGTAGACCGCGACATCGTCAAGTTCATCCGCGCCAACAGCGGCAAATCGGGCATCGTCTATTGCCTGAGCCGCAAAAAGGTGGAGGAATTCGCCGAAGTGCTCTGCGCCAACGGCATCCGCGCCTTGCCCTATCATGCGGGGCTCGACGCGCAGACCCGCGCCACCAATCAAGATAAGTTTCTCATGGAGGAAATCGACGTGATTGTGGCCACGATTGCTTTCGGCATGGGCATCGACAAGCCCGACGTGCGTTTTGTCGTGCACCACGATATGCCCAAGAGCCTGGAGGGTTACTATCAGGAAACGGGGCGTGCGGGGCGCGACGGAGGCGAGGGAAAATGCGTGGCCTTCTTCTGCGAGGAAGACATGACCAAGCTCGAGAAATTCCTCAAGGACAAGCAGATTTCCGAACAGGAAGTGGCCAAGCAGCTTATTTCCGAAACCACGTCCTATGCCGAAACCTCCATGTGCCGCCGCAAGAACCTTCTGCACTATTTCGGCGAGAAATATACGCAGGAAAACTGCGGTAACTGCGACAACTGCCTGTATCCCAAAGAAAAGGAAGACGCCACCGATTCGGCCTGCACCGTGTTGCAGCTTGTGGCCGACATCAAGGAACAGTTCAAGATCGACTATGTGGTGGCCCTTTGCATGGGGAAACTTTCGCCCGCCATCAAGAAATACCGTCACAACCTACTGCCGCTTTTCGGCAAGGGAAGCGCGCACGACGAGCGCTATTGGAAAGCCGTGATCCGGCAGTGCATCATCGAGGATCTGCTTTCCAAAGACATCGAGGACTACGGCATCATCAAGCTTACCCCCAAGGGCGAGGCGTATATCAAGAACCCCTATCCCATACAGGTAATCCGCGACCATACCTACGACCCCGAGGCCGAGGACTTCATGGCGGCGGGCAATGCGGGCGTGGAGGTGATGGACAAGGTGCTCTACACGCAGCTCAAGGAGCTTCAGAAAGAGATAGCGCACAAGGAAAATCTTCCGCCTTACGTAATTTTTCAGGATGTGTCGCTCAAGGATATGACCATTCAATATCCTGTTTCCATGGAGGATATGACCCGTATCACAGGGGTGGGCGTGGGCAAGGCGCAGAAATACGGAAAACCTTTCGTGGAGCTCATCAAGCGATATGTGGAGGAGAACGAAATCGAGCGTCCGCAGGATTTTGTGGTGAAGTCGGTGGTGAACAAGTCGGGGCTCAAGGTGTATATCATTCAGAGCATAGACCGCAAGATTATGCTCGACGACATAGCCGTCACCAAAAGCCTTTCCTTAGAAGACCTGCTCACCGAGATAGAGCGCATCATCGACTCGGGAACGCGCCTCAATCTGGACTACTACGTCAACAACGTGGTGGACGAGGATCACCGCGAGGAGATATACGATTATTTCCTTGAGGCCGAGAACGATTCGGTGCAGGAGGCGTTGGAGGAATTGGGTGACGATGAATTTACCGAAACCGAAATCCGTTTGGTGAGGATACAGTTCCTTTCCAATGAAGCGAATTAAGGTGGAAGTATTTATTATGTACTATTTACTAAGTTAGGCCATGTGGACAGAAATGAAAGACACAAAGAGAATATTAAGTGCATACAGCTTAATTTATTACATATAGTTGATTTAGTAAATAATAAATAGTAAACAGTAAATAGATATGAAACAAATGACAATCAAGGTGATGATATTGGCGGGCGTTTCCCTCCTCGCTTTCACCTCCTGCAAACAGAAAGACGAAAACCGCAAGGATAACACCGAAAAGATTGCTTCCGAAAGGGCTTTCGAGGCCGCGGGTATCCGCATCGCCGCCGTGAATATGGATCGCGTGAACGACGAATTCCAAATGGTGGCCGATGTGCAGAAAGAACTCTCCGACACCGAGCAACGCCTCACCGCCGACGTGCAGCGGCAGGCGACCAACTTTCAGAACGAATACGAAAACTATCTGAAAATCGGTGCCACCCTCACCCTCGCCGAACAGAAACGGCGCGAAGCCAATCTCGAGCAGAAGCAGCAGGACATCGCCGCCCTCCAGCAGACCTACGCCAACCAGCTGGTTACGCTTCAGTCCCAGCGCATGGAAGATGTCACCAACACCATTCTTTCGTATATCGAGAAATATAACGAGGAAAATGGCCCCTATACGTTGGTGGTGATGACGGGACGGAACAGCGGCGTGCTCTACGCCCAACCCTCGCTCGATGTCACGCAGGAAGTGATAGACGGGCTCAACCAAGAATACCTGAACGGTAAGAAAGGCAAATGATGAACGAAGAAGAAAAGATGATAAGGAACTACATCCGTCTTGCCTTGCAGGAGGATGTGGGCGACGGCGACCACACGTCGCTTTCGTGCATTCCCGCTTCGGCCAAGGGAAAGGCGGTGTTGGTGGCCAAGGAAGAAGGGGTGATTGCCGGCATGCGGATTGCCCGCATGGTATATGAGGAAGTGGATCCGAAAACCGTCTTCACGCCTTTGGTGCAGGACGGCGCCGAGGTGAAGAAGGGAGACCGGATTTTTGAGGTGGAAGGCTTCTCGCGTTCCATTCTCACCGCCGAGCGTCTGAGCCTCAACTATATCCAGCGCATGAGCGGCATCGCCACGCATACGCGCCGTCTGGTAAACCTCATTGCATCGGTGCCCACCGACAACGGCAGACGCACCACCTTGCTCGATACCCGCAAGACCACGCCCAACAACCGTATTTTCGAGAAAATGGCCGTGAAAATCGGCGGCGGCAACAACCACCGTTTCGGTCTGTTCGACATGATTTTAATCAAGGACAACCATATTGATTTCGCGGGCGGCATAGAAAAAGCCATAGATGCCGTGCATGCCTATCTGCACGAAAAAGGCAAGAACCTGCCTATCGAAATCGAGGTGCGGAATTTCGACGAGCTCAACCGCGTGATGACGCACGGCGGCGTGAACCGCGTGATGCTCGACAACTTCACGCCCGAAGACTTGCGCAAGGCCTTGAAGGTGGTGGACGGAAAATACGAAACCGAAGCCTCGGGCGGCATCACCGAACAGACGTTGCCTCTGTATGCGGCCACGGGTGTCGATTTCATTTCGGTGGGGGCGCTCACCCATCATATCGCCGCTTTGGATTTAAGTTTGAAAGCTTGTTAAACAACGGATTGCAGCGGATGCGGAAGACGATGGCACATACACGGATTTTTGCGGGCGCGGCCTTGCTTTTCCTCTTGCTTTTTGTGCAGGAGAGAGCGGGGGCGCAGCGCGTATACAAGTCGTCGCTTCCCTCTGCGGTGCAGGAAAGTTTCCGTCTGGCGCATCCCAATCTCTTTCCGTTGAAAATCGTGAAGTGGGATTGGACGAGCGTGGGCTATTGCGCCCGCTACAACTTTCCCTATAACGAGGTTATGTCGTTGTTTCAGACCAACGGCGAGTGGGTGAGCACGCGCAGGGTGATTCCCGAGGCGACCCTGCCTCTGCGCGCACACGATTTCATCAGTTCCAAATATGCGTTCTATAACCTGCGCTCCTGCACCTACGAGGAAGACCGTTGGCAGGGTCGCCACTACTACGCCTTGTTTTCCATTCGCGGCATTCCGGGCTATATGACCGAAGTGTGCTTCGACATGCAGGGCAATGTGGTGAGCATAGACGGCACCGTCGACGAGGATTGGGACAATTTCGAGCCGCTCAACGAGGAGGAGGTTTTGCTTCTTCAGGCGCATCAAAGCCTGTCGGAAGAGGAGGTTTTGTCGTCCGTGCGGGGGTATGAGGAGAGTGATGAAAATGATGAAGAGGTGGAGGAAGATGAGGTTGCGGAACCCTCCATAGGTTTTTTTGCATGGCGTGAGGATTATGCCGCCATGAAGCAGAAAAAGAAGGAGGAACGCGAACAGAAGACCTCCGCTTTCGAGGAAAAATGGCTTTCTTTCCTTGCGAAACTTAAAATCAAGATTCACACGGAAGAAGAGGAAAGCGCGGAGCAACAGCAAGAAGATTTCCAGAAAGAGAAAGACAGGCAGACGCATCGGCTTTACAGACCGCAAAGCCGCCGGGATTTCTCCTATGCGCAGGTAATGGCGCAGTCGAAGACCGCACAGATGAGGCAGGCTTCGGAAGATGAGGAAGCTGTTGAAGAGCGTGTGAAACCTGTTGAGTTGGTTGCGGAAACCATAGAA
>CAMWQD010000084.1 GCA_947176325.1 uncultured Bacteroidales bacterium
GAATGAAACGCACTCCAGCGGAGAAGGAATCCATTTACGCACTGCCGTTTAATGTGCAATACGAGATTGTATGCGTGAATATTGCAACCCATTGCAGGGTATGGAAGCATGTGCTCGTGAACCCCACTGCCCGCGACTACTGGCAGGTGTACGCTGTGGCCATCGCCTACACCGAAGAATGCGACTGCTGGATAAATCCCGAAGTTGTGCCACAGGCAGAGAACGGGCGGAAAAAACTATATCCGGGGATAACCGACAATGCCAATCCCGACTTGACAACCCGATATGGTTTTGTAGATGTAAAGTCGCCGGAAAGCAAGAACAATATCGTTTCTAACGCTAACATGGCCTGCAAACAAGGGGGCATCGTTGTCATCACCGACTTGGCGATGAAAGAGAGTTTGAGTATGGACGATGTAGACAAGTTTACGGCGCGTATATTTTCAGACAAGAATGTCGACCAGACTGGAAAGCCGAACTATACTAAGAACGAAGTTCATTGGTTGGTGAACGGCAGGATTATAAAATGCAACAGGCCGAGAAAGAATTAAATCTTCTCGGCCTGAGGTTTTGTTACTTCGCAAGTAGCTTTCAACGGTTTTATTATCTCTCCGTGACACAAAAGTAGGAAAGATTTTCTTCCCCTCCAACTTTTTAACAATTTTTAACATTTAAACCTTCGATAAAATCAACTTTCCACGATATATAGAAAAACTTCGATGGCTATGAATTTCGAATCTTTGGCCAACTGTATACAGGCCATTCAGAACGCCTTGCAACAGCAAGCCGCACATGCTGTGAACATGGCTTTAACCACGCGCAATTGGTTGACAGGACTCTATATAGTCGAATACGAACAAAATGGCGAGGACCGCGCAGCCTATGGCGAGTTTCTTTTGCAAAAACTGGAAGAGAGGCTAAACAACAAAGGAATGACCGTACGTCGGTTTCGAGAGTATCGACGTCTGTATCAGATTTATCCACAGTTTGGACAACCCATAGCCCGTTATCTTTCCCATCATGATGCAATTCGGCGGTTGCCAACCGCCGAATTCCTCAACGGACCCAAACGGCGGTTACCGACCGCCCAATCGGAAGACAACGCTACAATGGGAAACAGGGACATCCCGCAGATACCGGCAGACCGATTGTTTCGCCAATTGCCGTGTACCCACCTTATCAAGCTTTCGACTATAAATGACCCTTTGAAGAGGACATTCTATGAGATTGAGGCACTACGTGGCTGTTGGTCGGTGAAAGATCTCGACAGACATATCGCATCTCTCTATTTCGAACGTTCGGGATTGTCGCGAAACAAGGAGGCCTTGGAGGCCATCATCAACAACGAGTCTTATACATTGACGCCCCAAGATGTCATTAAGGCACCTTTAACCTTGGAGTTTTTAGGGTTGGAACAACAAACTGTAGTACGAGAGAACGATTTGGAGCAGGCTATTCTCGACAATATTCAATCTTTCTTAATCGAAATGGGACAAGGTTTTTGCTTTGAAGCAAGACAAAAACGCATCTTAGTGGATGAGGATTATTTTAACATTGACCTTGTGTTTTACCACAGGATTTTAAAATGCCATATTATCGTTGAACTGAAAGCCGACCGTTTCAGACACGAATATGCCTCTCAATTGAACCTCTATCTCAATTACTACAAAACCGAAGTCATGCAACCCGATGACAATCCTCCTATCGGTCTGCTGCTATGTACCGACCATGGTGAAACTATTGTGAAATATGCCACCACAGGAATGGATAAGAACCTTTTTGTGAGAAAATATATGGTACGGCTTCCGTCTGTGGAGGAAATAAAAGAATATATCTCCAAAAACATCTAAAAAGCACTATCAAGTATCTTGGAGAATGGGAGTGTCAAAGATTACACCGTTGAATTTCTTGGAATATGGAAGCGATTGAACAGCCCCGATTTTAATTATGGCGAATTCGACATAATTAAAAAATTAAGCCGTACTTAATCAATATCTTCCGAATGCAAAAGATTTGTGCGGGCGTGACGAAAGAGGAAAGCTTTACCGTTTTTTAGAGGGCGGTGATTGCTTCCTGCAGACGGTTCAGGAAGCGGGCGGCATGGGCGCCGTCCATTTGGGTGTGGTGAAACTGAAAGGAAACGACAAGCGTCGTCTTGCACAGACGCCGCCGATACTTGCCCCATATCAGGAACGGATTGTTGAAAACGCCGCTGTACATCCCCACCGCACCGTCTATCTCATACTGCGCCAATGCGGAGGAACCAATCACCATGCTATCCGTCATGTCGTGGTTGACGCAGGTTTCCGCCACCTGACGGGTAAGACGCAGGTAATCTCTGTTAAAGGTTTCCAAATCTTCGGCAAACGGAACATCACAGGAACTCACCTCGTTTTCCCTGTTCTTCACAATGGTATTCACCGCAAGACTGTCGTACTGCATCAGTTTGTCGCCAACGGGAAGCATATAAAACTCCTTCACCCCGCTTGCCGCCTTGCCGATGCAATAACACATCAGCATATTGAATTTCAGCCCCGTTCTCCGGCTCTTCCTGACAAGTTTCGAAACATTCAAGGTCTTGAAAAACGTAACCATAGGCATGGGCGCCCTCATCCACATCTCGAAAGCATACGCCCTCTCCGTCTCCCCCGGATTCACTTCCCTCATAACGAATTACAGAAAATCTGATGTTTACAGCAGGAACGAAACGTCGCCGGGTTCTATCTCGCGCGTTTCTTCGCCGGCTTTGAACAAGCGCATCTTGCGCGAGCCCAACAGCTGCATCGTGTCGTTTTCCACCAACAGATAGGTGGCTTCACGCAATCCCGCCACATAGACATCGGGATTGACCACCATGAATTCCTTGATGCGGTCTTCGCGCGTTTCGCCGCCGTGACCTTCCGGATTGGCATCCAAGTAGTGGGGATTTATCTGAAAGGGCACCAAATTGAGCGCGTTGAATGATTCGGGCTCTATAATCGGCATGTCGTTGGTGGTCTTGATGGTGGGGCAAGCCACATTCGAACCTGCGCTCCAGCCCATATACGGGCAACCCTGCAACACCTTTTCGCGGATAGCCTCCATGATGCCCGTGCGCTGCATCTCGTGCACCAAATGGAAGGTGTTTCCCCCTCCCACCACGATACATTCGGCCTGCTGCACCGCCGTTACGGGATATTCGGTTGCATGCACCGAATCCAGCGCCACGCCCATTTCCCCGAACACCTTGGCCACTTTCTGCGCATAGGCGTCGTAACCCGGCGCCACGCCCGCATAAGGCACGAACAGCACCCGCTTGATGCCGAAACGCTTGAAGAAATCGGCGATAGCCTGCCGCGGCCAAGCCAAATAGGCTTCTCCCGCATTGGTAGAGTTACTGATGAGCAACAGATGTTTCATAATGTATCATTCAGGTTGTTCCACACCGAGAATTTCCAGCATCTTGACGGCGGAGTCGGCAATCACCGTGCCGGGGCCGAAGATGGCGCAGGCTCCGTGTTTATAGAGAAAATCGTAGTCCTGATAGGGAATCACGCCGCCCACGGTGATGAGGATGTCCTCACGCCCCAATTTCTTGAGTTCTTCCACCAACTGCGGCACCAGCGTCTTGTGACCGCCCGCCAGCGACGAAACGCCCACAATATGCACGTCGTTTTCCACGGCTTGCTTGGCCGCTTCGGCGGGAGTCTGGAACAAGGGGCCCATATCCACGTCGAAACCGAGGTCGGCATAGCCCGTGGCCACTACCTTGGCGCCACGGTCGTGTCCGTCCTGACCCATCTTTGCCACCATGATACGCGGCCGGCGTCCTTCTTTCTTCGCGAAGGCATCGGCCATAGCCACCGCCTTGTGGAACAAGGCGTCGTCTTTTACTTCTTTCGCATACACACCCGAAATGGTTTTAATGGAGGCCTTGTATCGGCCGAATACTTTTTCCAAAGCGAACGAAATCTCGCCCAGCGAAGCCCGCTTGCGCGCCGCGTCTATGGAAAGCTCGAGCAAGTTCCCCTCGCCGGTTTCGGCGCAACGGGTCAGCGCGGCCAAAGCCGCGTCTACCTCGGCCTGATTGCGGTTGGCGCGCAACTTGGCCAAACGGGCCAACTGCGCCTCGCGCACCTTGGTATTGTCCACTTCCAGCGTCTCGATAGGCGCTTCTTTCTCCAAACGATATTTGTTCACACCCACAATCGTGTCGGTGCGCGAGTCGATGCGGGCTTGCTTGCGGGCAGCCGCTTCCTCGATACGCATCTTGGGAACCCCCGCCTCGATAGCCTTGGCCATGCCGCCGTAGGATTCCACTTCCTGAATCAGTTTCCAAGCGCGGTCGGCCAATTCCTGCGTCAGCGTCTCCACATAGTAGGAACCCGCCCACGGGTCTATGCCCTTGCAAATCTGCGTTTCTTCCTGAATGTAAATCTGCGTGTTGCGGGCAATACGCGCCGAAAAATCGGTAGGCAGCGCGATAGCTTCGTCCAAGGCGTTGGTGTGCAACGACTGGGTATGTCCCAAAGCCGCGCCCATGGCCTCCACGCAGGTACGGGCCACGTTGTTGAAGGGGTCTTGTTCGGTAAGCGACCAGCCCGAGGTCTGCGAGTGGGTACGCAAACTCATCGACTTGGGATTCTTGGGATTGAACTGCTTCACCAACTTCGCCCACAACATACGCGCCGCGCGCATCTTGGCGATTTCCATAAAGTGGTTCATGCCCACGCCCCAGAAGAACGACAGACGGGGTGCGAAATCGTCGATGCTCATGCCCGCGTTGATACCCGCACGGATATATTCCAAGCCGTCGGCCAAGGTATAGGCCAGCTCGATGTCCGCCGAAGCGCCCGCCTCCTGGATATGATAGCCCGAAATACTGATAGAGTTGAATTTGGGCATATTCTTGGAGGTGAACGCGAAGATGTCCGCGATAATCTTCATCGAAGGCTTGGGCGGATAGATATAGGTGTTGCGCACCATGAATTCCTTGAGGATATCGTTCTGAATGGTGCCGCTCAACTGCTCCATTTTCACGCCCTGTTCCTCGGCCGCCACGATATAGAACGCCAGAATCGGCAACACCGCGCCGTTCATGGTCATAGACACCGACATCTTGTCCAAGGGAATCTGGTCGAAAAGAATCTCCATGTCGAGAATGGAGTCGACCGCCACCCCGGCCTTGCCCACGTCGCCCACAACTCTTTCGTTATCGGAATCATAGCCCCGGTGCGTGGCCAAGTCGAAAGCGATGCTCAAGCCCTTTTGCCCGGCCGCCAGGTTGCGGCGATAGAAAGCGTTGGATTCCTCGGCCGTCGAGAAACCCGCATATTGGCGGATAGTCCACGGACGCTGGGAATACATGGTGCTGTAGGGGCCTCTCAAAAACGGCGGAAGACCTGCGGCATAGTTCAGATGTTCCATATCCTGCAAGTCTTCTTGGGTGTAAAACGGTTTTACGGGAATCTGCTCGGGGGTGTTCCAAAGCCCGGCCTCCCCCTTCTTGGAAGCCGCGGTCTTCGTTTCCGAAGGCTTCGAGGCCGCGCCTTTCCGTATATCTACATTCTTGTAATCAGGTCTCATAATTCAAATTTTATTTCCGCGTCGGCCGCAAACCAAGCGCGAACCAGCCGCGAAGATACGAAAAGTCGAGCGCAGAGACAACCTCAAACTTGTTTGCAGGTTGGCTATGCCGAGACGAAGTATCTTCAGCGAAGCTAACGATACGAAATTACCTTGTATTCCCCTTTTTGGCGAACATCCACACCACCAAAAGC
>CAMWQD010000085.1 GCA_947176325.1 uncultured Bacteroidales bacterium
TGTCCGGCCGCGATGCCGCTGAGGGTTTCCAAGGCCTGGTTGCGCGAATGGATGGCGTAACCGCAGTGCAGGAATACATCGGGACGGATATGATATCGGTAAATCAAGGCCATTTCCATGCCCAAATCTCTGCCCTGCACGTTCTCTATCGTATTGGCGGCCCAAAAATAGCGGGCGTTGAGCATGATGGAGTGTCCTTCCGCCGGGTGGCAGTCGAGCGTGAGGTAGGGTTGGTGATAGCCCGAACCCAAGGTGATGTCGTGCCGTCCCGAACCGGTGAAAAGATCCATGATGCCCAAGTAGGAATGGCTGCTGCCCATAAAGCGGTTGAAGGAATGGTCGGTGGCATCGACGGGAAAATCGGGGGCGGCGTTTGCGTTCCCCGAAATATAGTCGTAGGCGGCCTTGACTTCCACCATAGGGTGGGGTTTATAGGAAAGCACCACGGAGGCCAGGCCCGCGAGGATTTTCCGTCCGTAATTGTCTTTGCCGAACTGTGCGTAGGCGGAAATCCATGCGGAGAACTTGCGGTCGTGACAGATATCCAGATAGGTGCCCAAGGCCGAGCGTGCATAGATTTTGGTAGGGTCTACCTTGGTGACGGTTCCGTTGCTGTCGGACACCTGATAGTGCTTCTCGCGGAAATCCGTCACCGACAAGACGCTCCAACGGAAATCGGGCGTGAAGGTATGCGAGAAGTAGGCCACCAAAAGGTATTTGTAGAAATGTTCCAGATGATAAGGGTTCAGGAAACGGTTTTCGCTGTTGTTGGAAACCGAACCCAACAGCTCCGCCTTCGTTTTCTTATCGAGCGAACGGTAGCTCAGTTTCAAGGCATCGTTGGAGTTTCCGCATTCATCCCATAAGGAATACGCTATGTAACGCCCGTCTTCATACACCAAGGCCATGCGGCCCACCTTCACTTGGAAACGCTGGGCGAAGTCGGCAAAGAAATAGGCTTGCCCCACGCCGAAACCGGGATTGTGGGCGCTGCCGGAGGAACCCCAGATGCGTCCGTCTTCCAGTTGCACGAAAAATCCCATGTTCTTATTCGTGTAATCGAGAATGAGGCGGGTGCGTTGCCCCACCCAAAACACACCGTGTTGGGATTTATCCAATATGCCCTTGTAGCCGTGCGAATACAGGCCGCGTTCACGGATTTCGCCACGGAGAATAAAATGACTGCCCTCGGCTTTCGACCGGGGGCAGTTGAGGACAAGGAGGGTCAGCAGACCTATCCCTGCAAGAATTTTTTTTGTCAAGAAACCCAGTTTTATCGGATGTCAACCAATTCGATTTCGAACACAAGGGTGGTGAAAGCGGGAAGATCCTCGCTTACCGGACGCGGGCCATAGGCCAAGTCGAAGGGAATAATCACCGTGGCCTTGCTGCCTTTGTTCATCTTGAGCACCGCCATATCGAAGCCGGGAATCATCTGACCCACACCGGCACGGAAAGTCATGGGTTCGTAGGTGCGGCCGGGCATGAGCATACCGTTGGCCTGCGCCACTTCTTCAAGATTGGTGTCGAAGATTTTGCCGTCCAGACGTTTGCCTACATAATTCACCGAAACTTCCTGGCCTTGTTCCACCACTTTGCCCGTACCTTTCTTGGTCTGAATGAAATACAGGCCGTTTTCGTCGGGTTGCGCGGTGAGATTGTTTTCGGCGAGATATTTCTCGATGGCGGGCGTTTCGTTCTGACGGGCTTCGGCCATGGCGAGCATCTCTTCCTGTTGCAGTTCTTCTTCGGTGTAGAGTTTATTCACCTTAACCGAATAAACCATATAGTCCTTCACGAAATCGGGCATACCGCCGCCCATGTATTTGACAAGCGAGTCCACAGCTACATAGAACACCGCGCTGTCGCCTTCGTGCAGTTTGAGGAAGCCTTCGTTGAGGTCTCCGGGATAGATCGATTCGGAAATCTGGAAGATTTTTTCGGATTGATCCAAGGCGAAGAGCACCGAGTCGCCGCTGGAAAGCGTGAGCGTGCCTTCGATGATGTCGCCCATTTGAGCGGCACGGCCATTGCCTTTTTCCAAGATTTTATACTTCAAACCGTTTTCGGTCTTCGTGCCGCAGGCGCTGCATACCAACAGCGTCGAGGCCAACATCATTCCTAACCAAAGAGTCTTTTTCATTGTTTTATGCTTTTTTAATTTTAATCGTTTCCGACTGCGTGCAAATTTCGTTAAATTTTGGGTTCCACCAAAACCTCCACCACCTCGAGGTCGTAGAGCAGGGTGGCGCGGGGCGGTATGTCGGTGCCGTTGCCCGAGAAGCCGTAGGCCAAATGCGAGGGCAGGATGAAGCGGGCCTTGTTGCCTTTCTTCAGCATCATCAACGCCTCGGGAAGGCCCGCCGTCATTTCGCTCTTCCCCAAAATCCATGTGCGCGGCCTTTCCGCCGTATATTCCTCTATGACGGAACCGTTCAGGAGCCGTAAGGTATAGGCAACTTTCACGGCGTCTCCGTATTCCACTTTCGGCGCGCCTGCGGCGGCTTCCCCATAGATTTCGTACCACAGCCCGGTGCCGCTCTGCTGCATGTTCCAACCGCTCCGCGCCACAAAAGCTTCGATACTCTCCATTTCCTGCTTCACCGAAATGGCTTGCGCGGCGGTAAGATCCACTTGTTGCGGGCGGGCGGCCGCGCCCGCCTGTTCCACGCGATATACTTTGCGGCAACCTGTTGCCGCCACCAGCAAGCAAAACACTACCCAGCAGACCGCCAAAAGCGCGGCCGCCCGCCCGGTAAACATCACAAAAATCCTATGCTTATTCAAAATCTTCGGGGAGTAGGTGAGGTTCGATATGTTCTTTATAAAACTGCGGCAGCACGGCCTCGAACTTGGCAAGCACCGCCTCCAGCGGTTCGGTGGACATACCGCCCGCCGCGTTCTTGTGCCCGCCTCCGTTGAAGTATTCTTTCGCAAAGATATTCACATCAATGCCGCCCTGCGAGCGGAACGACATACGCACCCGCCCTTCGCGTTGCGTGAAGAAGGCCGCGAACCGTATGCCCGCGATGCTCAGTCCGTAGTTCACGATACCTTCCGTATCGCCCGACTGATAGTTGTATTTCCGCAGCTCGGCATCGCTCAGATACATATAGGCGGTGTGAAATTCGGGCTTCACCATCAATCGTTCCCCCAAACAACAACCCAACAGACGGGTGCGGCTTTCCGAGAAATTGTCGAAGATGCGTTGATGCACCTTCACCGTGTCGAGCCCTTTGGAAATGAGGTCGGCAATGGCGGAAAACAACTCCTTATGCGCGCAGGAATAGCTGAACGAGCCCGTATCGGTGCTGATGCCCGCATAGAGACATTCGGCCGTGTGCACGTCGATGCGCGCGGGGTCGAGTTCGGCCTGGAACACGTGGTAGAGCAGTTCGCAGGTGGAGCTGACCGTGGTGTCGGAGAAGCCCAAGTCGAAATCGTCCCATGCGGGTTCCAGATGATGATCGATCATGATGCGCCGCACCTGTTTGCTCCGCAACACGGGAGCGAGGGCTTCGGTTCTTCCCAAACGATTGAAATCGAGCACGCAGAGCAAGTCGCATTCCTCCACCATACGCTTCACCTCCTCGGGGTGGTTGGCGAAGTTGCGCACCTTGTGGTCGGTGTCCATCCACAGGAGGTTGCGGGCGCAACCGTTGGGATAAATCACCGAAGCGTTCTTTCCCGAAATCTTCAGGTATCGGTATAACGCCTGTGTGGAGCCCACCGCATCGCCGTCGGGGTTCTGATGCCCCACAATCAGGATGTTTTGCGCCTCGTCAAAAACATTTTTCAAGGTCAATTTCTCTTGGCCGGGTTTGTGGTAAACCTTGCACGAAGGCCGGCCGGGCAGTTGGGTGAAAGAAATTGTGTTCATAACTTGCAGATTAAGACCAGTCGCCTTCGCCGAGATTGTCTCCGGGTTGGGGCGAAAAAGCCGCGCTCAAGGGCGACGACCCCAAACAGAGGTGCAGTTTGCGGGCGGTTTCTTTCTTGAAAGTTTCTTTCTCGTTGAGGTTCACCATAAGAAAAAGAAGCTTGACGTAGTCTTGCAGGGCCTGAAGGGTGTTGCAAAGCTGAATCTGTGTTTTCTGCGAGAATACAGGTTCCAAGTCCATGCGGTGCACCATGGCGCCGCGTTGGGTGATGTCGATGCAGAAACGCACATCGTCTTTGTTGGGCAGGGAAATATCGGTGGTGCAGGCCAACAGGTTCACAATGGGAAGGTTGAACAGGAACACGGGAATACGGTTGCGTTGTGCCAAGTAATAGTAGACCAACGCCAATGCCCGCTCGTTGCCTTGCCGCCGGTGCAGGAGGTTGGGCAGGAAAAAGTCGGCGAAACTGTAGGCTTCGGTGAGTTTCTTGCCTAACGAAAACCCGCAGATGTTGAAAAAGAAGTTGTTGTAGCGGGCAAGGGTATTGCGCAGATAGGTGGACGAATCGAGCATCTGCCAGCCGTCGCCGAAAAGACTGTTGAACGCATCGCGTACCTCCGTCCATTCCAAGGAGGGGTAGAAGGCTTTGGAAACCAAGTAAAAACCACGCAGCAAATCGGGTTCTTCCTCGGCTTTCCATGCCGTGAGTTCGCGGCAGACGCCCTCCACCTGCAAGGTGTTGAGCAAATCCTGCAAACGCCGGCATTCCTCTTCGTTCGTGGCCTTGCGCAAGGCTTCGTCCACGTAGGGAATGGCCTCGTCGCCCACTTCCAGCAAGGCTTCGCGGAAATTTCCGTAAAACTCGGGGTCGGGTTCGTTCATCATCCCCACCAAAGCCCGGATGTTCTTTTCTCGGCTGCTATCGCTCATGACGGCCTTGCACGGAATTATTTGGTGAGACGTTCGGTCACCACTTCAATCAACGAATCCACATAGGGGTGGTAGTCTTTGCTGAAGGTCATGGTGCGGCGGTTGGCAATCAACACGCACACGGTGAGGCAGTTGTGTCCCATGGCGCGTCCCAGTCCGTAGAGGGCCGAGGTCTCCATTTCCATATTGCTGATGCGGTTTCCTTTATAGTCGAAGGTCTCCAGACGTTCGTTCTGTTCGGGGAAGCGCAGGGGCAGGTTCACCACACGGCCCTGCGGGGCAAAGAAACCGGGGGCGGTGGCGGTGATTCCTTTGTGCATGTCGAAGCCCACCTTATCCATTAAATTCTGCGAGCATGCCACAATATAAGGGTGCGCGAAGTCGGAGGGAAGTTTCATGTGCGCGTCGAAAGCCTGCATCATCTCTTTCTCGTAGAGGTTTTCGGGCACCACATAGTAGTTGAGCAGGCCGTCGAAACCCAAACCGTATTGCGAGGCGCAGAAGGTGTTTACTTCGTATTCGGCCTGGAAACTGCCGCTGGTGCCCAAGCGCACCAAGTTCAGGGCGGTGTGTTTATCCTTGCGCACGCGGTTCTTGAGATCCACGTTCACAAGCGCGTCCAATTCGTTGAGTACGATGTCGATATTGTCCGTTCCCATGCCGGTGGAGAGGACGGTGATGGGGGTGCCGTTGAGCACACCCGTATGCGTAACCAGTTCGCGGTTCTGCACTTTCACGTCCACGCGGTCGAAGTGGCGCGAAACCACGGGAACACGGCCGGGGTCGCCCACCAAAATCACATTGGGGGCAAGCTGCTCGGGCTGCAGGCGGAGGTGATAGATGCTGCCGTCGGAGTTGAGGGGCATTTCCGATGCCTCGATAATCTGTTTCATGTCTTCTCCTTTTTCAAAAAACGTAAACTGCGAAGATACGAA
>CAMWQD010000086.1 GCA_947176325.1 uncultured Bacteroidales bacterium
CAATGTGGGTGCCCGCGTGCTGTATATGCTCTCCAACACCCTGCTGGCCTCCCTATAACGCGCGCCCCGTCTTGCAAGAACCGTTTTTTTTCAATAACTTTGCGCCCCCAAAAACAAAAGTTATGGCAACAACGGCTGACTTCAAGAACGGTTTGTGTATCAATTTCAACCATGATATATGGCAAATCGTTGACTTTCAACATGTAAAACCCGGTAAAGGTGCGGCTTTCGTGCGTACCAAACTCAAGAACCTCAAGAACGGTCGCGTTTTGGAAAACACCTTTCCCGCCGGTGTCAAGATCGACACCGCCCGTGTGGAACGTCGTGCCTATCAGTTTCTCTATAAGGACGAAGCCGGCTACAATTTCATGAATTCCGAAACCTACGACCAAATCAATATTCCCGAAGCGGTCATCAACAACCCGCAGTTCCTCAAGGAAGGCTGCACGGTGGATATCGTGGTGCATGCGGAAACCGAAGATCCCCTCACCTGCGAATTGCCCGCCTACATGGACTTCACCGTCACCTACACCGAACCCGGCGAAAAGGGCAACACCGCCACCAACGCCATGAAGGACGCCACCATCGACACGGGAGCCACCATCCGTGTGCCTCTCTTCGTCAATACGGGCGACACGGTACGGGTAGACACCCGCACGGGCGACTATTCCAAACGTATCTAGTAGTTTTCTATGAAGTTCGAGAAACCTATCCGGATAAAGGATTTGATGGATTTAATGGAGGATGTGCGCCTTGTGGGGGATGAAAATTTCCTCGTGGGCGGCATCAACGAAATCCATATGGTGGACGAAGGCGACCTCACTTTCGTCGACCTCGACAAATACTACGAAAAGGCGCTGAAATCGAAGGCGAGCGTGGTGATGTTGGACAAGGAGGTGGAGTGTCCCGCAGGCAAATGTCTGTTGATTACGCCCGACCCTATGGCCAATTTCAACCGTCTGACGCGGCATTTCAAGCCTTTTCAACCGGCTACGGACATGATAAGCCCCACCGCAAAAATCGGAAAGGGCACAATTATCCAACCCGGCGTTTTCATCGGCAACCATGTGGAAATCGGCGAGGATTGCATCATTCACGCCAATGTGGTGATAAACGACTATACGGTTATCGGAAACCGCACGATTATTCAGTCGGGTTCGGTAATCGGGGGCGATGCCTGCTACTTTCAGCGCAGCCGCACCACGGGGCAGTTCCGCAAGTTCGAGTCGAGCGGCCGCGTGATTATCGGCAACGATGTGGAAGTGGGAGCCTTGTGCGCCATCGACCGCGGCGTGAGCGGCAAGACAACGATTGGCGACGGCACCAAAATGGACAATTTCATTCAAATCGGACACGATACCCATATCGGAAAGCACGTCTTGATTGGGGCACACGCGGCTATCGCGGGTGTATCCACCATCGAGGACTATGTTTCGATTTGGGCGGCCGCCCTCATCAACAAAGACTTGGTTATCGGCAAAGGCGCGGTGGTATTGGCCACCACGGCGGTAGACAAGTCGCTCGAGGCGGGTAAGGTTTATTTCGGCACCCCTGCCGTGGAAGCCCGTGTGAAATGGAAGGAATTGGCCTGCACCCGTGCGTTGCCCGAAATGATGGAACGCCTGCAGGCGGTGTTGAAGGCTCAGGAAAATAAATAGGAACATCCATCATAAAAAGAGAGGCGCCCCTACGGAGCGCCTCTTTTTTTGCGTCGACTTTTGCGTCAGAACCTACCCCAACAAAATCGTGAGGTTCGACACGAACAGCTTCACCGACATCGCCAGCAGAATCACGCCGAAGAAACGGCGCGAAACGTAGATGCCGTTGCGCCCGATGAGCTTCTCCACCCAAAACACATTCCGTATCACAAAGTAGACCAATATCATATTCAACACCACCGCCACAATGATGTTCTCCAACGCGCATTCGGAGCGCAGGGAAAGTTCGGTGGTGAGGGTGCCGGGGCCCGCCACCAAGGGGAACACCACGGGGATAAGCGTGGCTTGGGAGGTGGAGCTTCCCGTGTCGTTCTTGAAGAGTTCCACGTTGAAAGTCATCTCCACCGCCAGGGCGAAGAGCACCAACGAACCCGCCACGGCGAAAGACGCTATGTCGGTGTTGAAAAGCTTCAACAAGGCTTCTCCCGCAAAGAGGAACACCACGAGGATAGCCAGCGAAATCCACGAGGCCTTTATGGCCGACACCTTCCTGCCCGCACTCTGCAAATCGGCGAAGACGGGAATGGAGCCCGTTACGTCGATTACCGCGAACAGCACCATGAACGCCGTGGCAATCTCCTGCCAATTAAAATGCAGGCTCATTACAGGGTGCCTCCGATGAGGATAGCGGCCAAGAGGGCGATAATGGCGTACAACTCGGGGAATACGGCCAAAATCATGGTCGAGCTGAAGAGGTTGTAGCCGTTACCCATGCCGTTGATACCGTCGGCGCATACTTTCGACTGGCGCAAGGCGGAGAACAGGGCCACGAAACCTACGGCCAAACCTGCGCCCATAACGGCGGCGGCTTGGAACCAGCTGATTTCGACCGTAATTTTCGGATAGATGAGGAAGAAGCCCACAAAGCCGTAAAGACCTTGCGTGGCGGGCAGGGCGCTGAGGGCGATGCACGAACCGAACACGTCGGGTTTCTTCTTCAACGCACCGAGCGTGGCGCCGCCGGTAATGGACACGCCGTAGGCACTTCCGATGCCCGAAAGGGCTACCATAATGGCAATGCCTAAATAGGCAAGAACTACAGGATTCATAATTTCACTTTTTTGTATTAATAATTATTTAATTCTTTTTCATAAACGGCTTATAGGCCTTGCCGCCACCCGCGAAACCCGCATTCTTGTAGAATTCCACAAAGGTGAGGCGGATAGGGTGAACCAAGGCGCCCAGCACGCACAACGCCAAATTGAGGCTGTGACCGAAAAGCAGAATGGCCAGCATGATGAGCTGGCTCACCACCGGCACCCCTACTCCCGCCGCCGCGTCCAAGGCCAAGGTATTGAACACCGAGCCGAGGATGCCGCCCGTGAGCCCGAGGGCGAACAGACGGATATAGGAAAGCAGGTCGCCCACCAGTCCGGTGGCGGTATTATAGGTGGCCCACAGGCCCGAACCGAAGTTGAGCAATATGTTTCTGTCGGGATTGTTGTAGAACAGGGCGAAAACGGCACCCAGCCCCGTGAGGCCGCACAGCGCGTAGTTGAGGGCGGCGGGAACCTCCACGCCCAACTTGGGCAGCCCTATCAGCATGGCTCCGAACACCAGCACGAAAATCCAGCCCAAGCGGTAGAGCGCATACTTGAAGCCCTGCATCTTGGTGATTCTCGCCACATCGAGCGCCATGCCGAAGATAATCTGAATGGCGCCGACCACCAGCGAAAGGGTCATCATCTGATTGCTGTCGAAGAAAAAGCTGCGGAACTTGCCCAAAGCCTCTATCTTCACCAACTCCACACCGAAGAAAGTGCCCGACAGCGTGCCGAAGACAACGGTGCCCACGCCCAACCAAAAGGCGAGCCACGCTATGCCCTTGAGTTTCTGCGGCAACTTGAACGCCAGATACAAACCCGCCGCAATGATGAGCAGCCCGTAGCCGGCGTCTCCGAGGCAGAAGCCGAAGAACGCCATGAAGAAAGGCGCAAGCGCGGGGGTGAGGTCTATTTCGCGGTAGGAAGGCAGCGAAAACAGATTGGTGATAGGCTCGAAAAGCCTGCCGAACCAACCGTTACGCAGAAGCACGGGAATTTCGGACGCTTTCTCTTCGGGCACCTCTTCCGCGGCACGGGTCTGATAAACCACGTCTTCCCGCTGCAAAAAGGCCTCGAATGCAGAAGCCTGTTCTTCGGGAAGATAACCCTCCACCAAACGCAAGGTGCCTTCGGCCTCATTCGGCACGTTGAGCGACACCGTTTTGTATTCCAAGCGGTTGAATAATTCCGTCTGATAGGCTTCCAACGCGGGTTGTCCGAATGCGGCGAGGGCGTGTATCCGTTCCTGCACCTCCCGCAACTCGTTTTGCAAAGATTTCTCTTCCTGCGCCAAAACCGAATAGGTCTTGCGCGGAAACGGCAGAATGTCTACCGACGTGCCGAGCTCCCTGCCCAGCATTTCGGGAGTCATGCGCTCGGCTTCGCGGGCGGTGGTGACCCATACGAAATAGGCCACGCCGTCTTTCTCGCCCACTCTCTGTGCCGGATACAACGCCCTCGCCTCCCCTTCGCTCTTGGGGAAACGCTTGGCCGAAGCGCCGGCCAGCACCAGCCCCACATCGGCTTTCTCGCGCAGTTCCTGCAAGCGGGCTTCATCGAAATCGCCCCAAACGGCGGCGGCTTTCACCTCCCCGCTCACCTGCTCTATCTGCGCATTCAACTCCGTCTTGCGCAGCAAAAGACGCTCGGCCTCGGCAAGCAAATCCTCGCCCCGCATAGCCTCCACGCCCGCTTTTCCGGCCGAAAGAGCCTTGCCCTCGGGCATCTCCTTCTTCTCGGCCTTGAGCTGCGAAAGCACCTTTCCCACACGCTCCAGCACGGGAAAGAACTCGGTGTCGGCCTTGGAACTGTGTATTTCCTCCTGCCGTATATCCAAAAGCCCCTCATCCTGCAACCTGCCCATAAACGCGGCGAAGTCGCGGTGATAGACCAAAATGGAAAATTGCCTCATCGGTACAATCATAGCTCGGCCTCCTCTGCATGACGGCTCTTAACGATTTTCTGCGCCGATTTGGAGAGGTTCTCCTCGTCCTCTATAAAACGCTTGATCTTGCGGATAGCCTCGTTATAGCCGGGAATTTGCACTTTTTCGTATAGGTTCACCTTTTGGGTGGTCTTCTTGCGGGCCGTATCCAAAAGGTTCATTTTATAGGTATAAATCTCGCTCTCGATGCCCATGCGCACCAAATCCTTCAACAGCCCCAAGCCGTCGGCATACCACAGGGGGGCATCGAAAAGAGGATATTTCTTCTCGCTGAAAACAATGTCCTCCACGCGGGGAATCTTCACACCCGCAATCTTCACCATTTCCAACTTCACGTCCTCCACCCTGATTAAGTCGGGGCGGAATTCGGTGAACAGGCGCGAGAAACCCTCCATTTCGCGCATCTTTGCCTCCAACTCGGCATCCATGCGCTCGGCGTCGGCCTTGGCACGTTTCACCTCCATACGCAAGGCCGATTCCTTGTTCTTTATGGTAGGCAACGCGCGCGTGCGCGCCTTGAGCTTCTTGTCGAGCTCGTTGAGGGCGGTTTTGTTATATTGAAACTTAATAGCCATGCTTGCTGCCTTTTAGCCCCGCCAGTATTTATCCATAAACTCTTTCTTAATGGCTACCTCGGTGGGCGTGAAGTATTTGCCGAACATCGTCCAGATGCGGTCGAGCATCTCGGTGGTGTCTATGTTGATGTCGATAGCCAGGATATTGGCGGCATAGTCTTTGGCAAAGGCCAGGGCGCGTTCATCGTAGTCGCTCAGTTCAAAACCGTTCTCAAGCTTGGTCTTGGCGTTGGCGGCATCGGCGTAGAGACGCACCGAAGCGTTCATCACCTGCGGGTGGTCTTCGCGGGTCTGCTTGCCTATAACCAACTGTTTCAGACGCGAAAGCGAGCGGAAAGGATCCACGATAACCTTGTTCACATCGCTGTCCTTGCGCAAAAACAACTGACCTTCGGTACTATAAACTGTATTGTCGTGCATGTCGTGCGTGATGTCGACCCCGCTCAAA
>CAMWQD010000087.1 GCA_947176325.1 uncultured Bacteroidales bacterium
GACGACGCCTCCCGCGTAGGGGCGGGCTTCTCCGGCTTCTTCTCCTGCGGCGCAACCTGCACGGCCTGCGTTTCCTCCTGCATTTCGGAAGAAAGCTCGATATCCTTGGTGGCCAAAAAGCGGTTCCAGTCTTCATTCATGTCACGCTCCACATCATACACCACGGGAAGCTGTACGGGCAATCCCGTTTTCTTCACAATGTCGTCCACCAAAGTGAGGTAGTAGTCGCGCTCGTCGTCTTCGGCTTCCTCGGCATAGATAAGATAGCGGCAGGCCAGGCGGTAGAGCAGGTCGAGCGACGTGTTCACCCCGTTCATGTGCGTTTCGTTCTCCTCGAAAAAATCGTAGGCCATCATGGCGTATTTCTGCACCATGCGGTCTTGATTTTGGCGCCATACCTTTTCGGCTATCGCCATATACGAATCGTACAGGCCTTGATAGGCTCTGTTTTCCAATAATTTCTCCTTATAGACGAGGCGGTGAAGCGGAAAGGACTCCCGGCAATAGAGGTGTATCAGACCATACAGATCCAACGCATCGCGGCAGCGTTTGTCTGCAAGCATGCGCTCCACCTGAATCATGAGCGTGTCGTAGGTGGTTTGCGCCATGTTCCGCACCTTGGGGTTGGAGCTGTATTCCTGCAAGGTTCGGTTGAGATAGCGCAGACAGGCTTGGGCGTTGCGTTCCTTTTTGAGCAGGTAGTTCATTTTGAACACTACAGAGCGAGCATAGAAACGATTGTGCAACAACGACTTTTCGATAGCCTGCATGGCCGCTTCGTAGTCGGGTTTCTCTTGGTTCACCGCCTGCAAGGCCTGTATATAGTAGAGACTGTCTATATGAATGCGCATTGCGTCGATGATGTTTCGTTTAAGACGCAGGGCGGCAGACACGGGCGCGGGGGTGGGCAGGCCGGCGGCCTCGCGCGCGGCAAAATCCTTTTCCATGGCATCGAGCCGGCAGTCCGACACGGGCAACACCTCCAAGGGAGCGGTGGGTATCTGCTGAATAAGCCGCACAATACTGTCTTCTTCCCGAGGGGAGAGAGGGTTCTGCGCCGCGAGAGGGGCGGAAAGAAATCCCGCCAAACCGATGGCAATCTGTAAAAATCTCCGCCGCATCGTCTATCGTTTTTCTTCCGCGTAGGCGGCAATGATTTTCGCTACCAGTTTGTGACGCACCACATCGCGCGCGTCCAAGCGCACGAAAGAGATACCGTCCACCTTTTTCAAGATGTTTTCCGCCTGCAGAAGTCCCGAAGACTGGCGGGGCGGCAAATCCACCTGCGTCACATCGCCCGTAATCACAAATTTGGCGTTCTTGCCCATACGGGTCAGAAACATTTTCATCTGACTTTCGGTGGTGTTCTGCGCTTCGTCCAGAATCACGAAGGCATGGTCGAGCGTGCGGCCGCGCATAAAGGCCAAAGGTGCAATTTCGATAATGCCTTCCTCTAAATAAGTCAACAGTTTACGATAGGGAATCATATCGCGCAACGCATCGTAGAGCGGTTGCATGTAGGGGTCGAGCTTTTCCTTGAGGTCGCCCGGCAGAAAACCCAAGTTCTCGCCCGCTTCCACGGCGGGACGGGTCAGGATGATGCGCTTCACCTCTTTTTCTTTCAGGGCTTTCACCGCCAGAGCCACCGCCGTGTAGGTCTTTCCGCTTCCGGCAGGGCCCACGGCGAAGACAAGGTCGTGTTTGGCCACGGCTTCCGTCAGCTTTTTCTGATTTTCGGTGAGGGCGCGGATAATCTTGCCGTTGGCACCCGCCAGGATATAGCCTCCTGTGGCCTCGGCCTGCCGGTGCATCTCCTCCGATGTCCCTTTCTTTCCGTCATCTTCCAAAATATTCTCTATATCGCTGTCGGAAAGGCGGTTGAAATGCTCGAAATGGAAGAGCAGCAATTTGATCTTTTCCTCAAAATCCTTCAGCCGCGCATCATCGCCCATTACCTTGAGCAGATTTCCCCGCAAAACAATGTTCAGCTGGGGGAAGTAGCGGCGGATACGGTTGAGGCGTTCTTCTTCCAGACCGAAAATATCAATGGGGTGGTGCGGCGCTATGTCGATGTAGATTTCACTCATATTCTTCTGCAAACTTACTCTTTTTTCCGATTTTCCGCGTGGCTCATCGGGTGATAGCGCTCGATGGTGTCGCGCAGGTAGCGGCGGTCGAGATGCGTATAGATTTCGGTGGTGGTGATGGATTCGTGCCCGAGCATATCCTGCACGGCGCGCAGGTCGGCGCCGCCCTCTATCAAGTGGGTGGCGAAACTGTGGCGGAAAGTATGCGGGCTCACGGTCTTGCGGATGCCCGCTTCGGCCACGAACTTCTTGATGAGCCGGAACACCATGATCCGCGAAAGCCCCTTTCCGTAGCGGTTCAGGAATACAATGTCCTCGTTGCCTTTCTGCACCTCTATGTGGCAGCGGTCGAGCTCTATGTAATCGCGCACCTTCCGCATGGCCGTATGTCCCACCGGCACAAGGCGTTCCTTGTCGCCCTTGCCGAAGATGCGGATGAAGCCGTCGTTGAAATAGAGCATGGAAATCTTGAGCGACACTAATTCGGACACCCGTAAGCCGCAGGCATACAATATTTCGAGCATGGCGAGGTTGCGGCGGCCTTCGGGCGTGGACTGGTCGATGACCGAAAACACTTTTTCTATTTCCTCATAACTGAGCACATCGGGAAGATGCCGCTTGAGTTTGGGCGTTTCGACCAATTCGGCGGGCGATTGCGCAATCACTTTCTCCAAAACCAAAAAGTTGAAGAAACTCTTGATGCCGGCCAAGATGCGGGCCTGCGAAGTCGGGGTCATGCCCAAATCGAGCAGATAGCCCATGAATTGCTCCACTTGTTGCAGGGAAATTTGCGAGAAGTCTACCTTAGGTTCGCTTTCCTCCTCGCTTTCTTCTTGCCCTTGGGCACAAAATCTCAGGAACAGCCGCACATCATGCCTGTATGCCTCGATAGAGGCGGGCGAAAGATGCTGTTCCAGTTGCAGATAGGCCGAATAACCCTTCAAATACGCGGACATGGGCTATTTGTTGGCCGCGTCCTTCCGGGCATTGTCTTCTTTGATAAAGGTTTGAATCTGACGGGTGGCCGTGCGGGGATTGGCGATAGAGGCGCAGCCGTTCACGCAACCTCCCTGGCATACCATGAATTCGATGAGGTTGGGTTGTCCTTCGCCTCCGCAGGTCTGCTCAATGGTCTTGAGGCTCTTGATGACGGCCTTGTCCACCCCGTCTATATAGAAAGGACGGATGGCGTCGGGATTCTTGGCGTAGTGCTGCACGGCTTCGGTAACCCCTTTCGTATAGGGGAAGCCGCGTCCCCAGTTGTCGATATCCACCAAAGGATCTTCCTCGCATTTGAGCACGTCGATTTCGGCGGCCTGCAACATGGCGCCGAGTTCTTCGTAGGAAGCCACCCGGTCTATGTCTTTCGACACCATGGTTTCGTGCCGTTTCGACAGACAGGGCGCAAAGAATATCGTCACGCATTCGGGGTCGCGCTCCTTCACCATCCTTGCGGTATAGATTACCGGCGTGGCCGTGTGTGAAACATAGGGCTGGATATGAGGCAGATGCTTGCGCACCAATTCGGTGTAGGCATGGCAACAGGAAGTGGTCATGAACTTCTGCTTGCCGCTCGCCACTTTTTCCTCAAATTCGGCGGCCTCGTTCCTGGCCGTGGTCACGGCACCTTCGGCCACTTCCACCACTTCGTCGAAACCGAGTTTCTTGATGGCGTTCACGATTTTGCCGGGCGAGGCGGGGAACTGCCCCATAATGGAGGGCGCCACCAAAGCCACCACTTTCTTGTCGGACTTGAGGGCGCGGTAAATCTCCACGAGATAGGTCTTCTCCATAATGGCACCGTAGGGACAGGCCTCGCGGCAACGTCCGCAGTAGATGCACTTGCTTTCGTCTATATGTTCAACGCCGTGTTCGTCTTTGGAAATGGCGTTTACAGGGCAGGATTGTTCGCAGGGAACCGCCTGATAGATAATGGCATTGAAAGGACAGGCCTTCATGCAGAGCCCGCAGCTGACGCATTTGGAAGGATCTATGTGCGCCTGCTGGTCTATGGAAATGGCGCCCTTGTTGCAGGCGAAGGTGCAGGGGTGGCCGATACAGCCGTGGCACATGTTCGTCACCACATAGTTCACCTGCACGCACGAACTGCATGCCAAATCGACCACGGTGAGGATAGCTTCGGTCTGTTCCGTGCGTTCCTCGGCCTGACGGGCGTAGTCGGAAAGCGGGGTCATCTCGTCCTTTTCATCTCGGATATCATAGCCAAGAATGGCCATGAAGCGGTATTTGAGCACGGCACGGTCCTTATACACGCAACAGCGGGTAACCTCCTTGCCGTAGCGGGGGCGCATGATATAGGGAACGCGGTCTATTTCAGACCGCAAGGTGCCGTTCTGTATCATCTTGCAGACCCGCGTGAGCAGGTCGCGGCGAATAAGCATTGCCTCGTTGTAAGCCATAGGTTCTCTAACTTTCTGTTTTATTTGTACCTAATTTGCCAAAAAACAAGGGAGCAAAGATACGGTTTTTATACCAACAAGCCTAATGTTTTCCTTGGCGGCGTTTGATGAGTTCCACCACAATCTGCACGGCGTTGGTGGCCGCGCCCTTGCGGATGTTGTCGGCCACCACCCACAGGTTGAGGCCGTTTTCCACCGAGAAATCGCGGCGGATGCGTCCCACAAACACCTCGTTCTTGTCGTAGGCGTAAATCGGCATGGGGTAGAGGTTGTGCGAAGGGTCGTCGGTCACCACCACGCCCGGCATTTCGCCGAGAAGCTTGCGTACATCCTTCAGTTCGAAGCTTTTGCGCGTCTCTACGTTCACCGCCTCGGAATGCCCGCCCGAAACAGGCACGCGCACCACCGTGGAGGTTACTTGTATTTCGTTGTCGCGCAGAATTTTGCGGGTTTCGTTGAGAAGCTTGGTTTCTTCGGTGGTATAGCCCTGTTCGTCGAAATCGCCGCCATGAGGCAATACATTGTGGTGAATGGGGTGCGGATAGGCTTTCAGCGGGCTTTCCTCTCCCTTTTCTTCGTATTCCATTTGCGTGAGCCCCTTGATGCCCGAACCGCTCACCGATTGATAGGTGGCGATAACCAAACGTTTGATTCCGTAGGCTTTGTGAATGGGATAGAGCGCCATGACCATTTGAATGGTGCTGCAATTGGGGTTGGCGATGATGCGGTCGCTGTCTTTCACCACGTCTATATTGATTTCGGGAACCACCAAAGGCACTTCGGGATACATGCGCCAGGCCGAGGAATTGTCTACCACCGTGCAGTCTTTTTCGGCGAAAAGCGGGGCGTATTGCAGGGAAGTGCCGCCTCCGGCCGAGAAAATGGCGTAGTCGGGACGGGCGGCAATGGCGTCTTCCACCGAAACCACCTTATGTTTCCTGCCGGCGAAGTCGATTTCCTTGCCCACGCTGCGCGCGGAGGCGGCGGGCAGAAGTTCTATATCGGTCAGGCCGTATTCTTCCAAAACCTGCAACATCTTGGAGCCTACCAAACCCGTGGCTCCCACAACGGCAATCTTCATAGTTGATAACTTTTTATTTGTATGTATGATAAATATTTATGACGCTTTCCGCAACTTTTTTCCGCCGTTTCCTTCGATAAAATCCGCTTCCGAACGATATAAAGGAGAACGGAGGCTCCGGAAGAGCGTCCGATTCG
>CAMWQD010000088.1 GCA_947176325.1 uncultured Bacteroidales bacterium
CTTCATTATAGCCGAAATAGAAAAACAGCACAAGATAGCAAAAATAACGATACAAAAGTTATATCTTTGTCCGGCCTTGGGATGACCACGGGTCGCAAAGAGAAATCAAGAAAATAAACAGACAGGATATGAAAAAAGTAGTTTTGATTAGGCACGGTGAAAGTGTTTGGAATATGGAAAACCGCTTTACCGGCTGGACGGATGTGGACTTGAGCGCCAAAGGCGTGCAGGAAGCCCACGAAGCGGGTAAGTTGCTCAAGGAAAAAGGCTTTCAATTCGATATGGCCTATACTTCCTATCTCAAACGCGCCATCAAGACCCTGAACGTGGTGTTGGAAGAAATGGACCAACTTTGGATTCCCGTGGAGAAATCGTGGCGCCTCAACGAAAAGCATTACGGCAATCTGCAAGGCCTCAACAAAGCCGAGACCGCCGAAAAATATGGCGATGCGCAGGTGAAGATTTGGAGAAGAAGTTATGATGTGGCGCCCAATCCGTTGGATGCCAGCGACAGCCGCGACCCGCAGCAGGAAGCCAAATATGCGGGTGTGGACAAGAAACTGCTTCCCCACACCGAAGCCCTCAAAGACACTGTGGCCCGTATCGTTCCCTATTGGACGGAAACCATCGTGCCCGCCCTCAAGCATCAGGACGAAATTCTGATTGCCGCGCACGGCAACTCCCTGCGGGGCATCATCAAACATATCAAAGGCATTTCGGACGACGATATCGTGAGCCTGAACTTGCCTACGGCTGTTCCTTACCTCTTTGAATTCGACGACGATATGAATCTTTTGAAAGATGAATTCCTCGGCGACCCCGAAAAAATCAAGGCATTGATGGAAGCGGTGGCCAATCAAGGCAAGGCTAAAAAATAAGACCATGTACAGGACAAAAAACAATGGAGAACTGCGGCTTGCCGATGTGGGCAAGCAAGTGACGCTTTGCGGCTGGGTGCAGCGTTCGCGCGACTTGGGCGGTATGACCTTCGTGGATTTGCGCGACCGTTACGGCATCACGCAGATTGTGTTCAATATGGAGACCGATGCGGCGCTTTGCGGGAAAGCGCGTGAACTGGGGCGTGAGTATGTGGTGCAGATAAAGGGAACGGTGGCCGAGCGGAGCAATAAGAACGCCAAGATTCCCACCGGCGACATTGAGATTCTGGCAACGGAAATCACGGTGCTCAATCCTTCCAAGATTCCCCCTTTCACCATCGAGAACCATAGCGACGGCGGCGACGAGTTGCGCATGAAATACCGCTATCTGGATTTGCGTCGCGATTGCGTGCGGCAGAACTTGGTGTTGCGTCACAGGCTCAGCATCGAAATCCGCAAGTATATGGACGAGCAGGGTTTCATGGAAATCGAAACCCCGTTTATGGTGAAATCGACGCCCGAGGGTGCCCGCGACTTTGTGGTGCCTTCGCGCATGAATCCCGGTGAGTTCTACGCCCTTCCGCAGTCGCCCCAGCAATACAAGCAGCTTTTGATGGTGGCGGGAATGGACCGCTATTTTCAGATTGTGCGCTGCTTCCGCGACGAAGACCTGCGCGCCGACCGTCAGCCCGAATTCACGCAGTTGGACTGCGAGATGAGTTTTGTGGAGCAGGAAGACGTGTTGCAGATGTTCGAGGGCCTGATGCGGCATCTGTTCAAGGTGGAGAAGAACATAGACCTTCCGCCCCTGCAACGGATGACTTGGCAGACGGCCATGGACAAATACGGTTCCGACAAGCCCGACTTGCGTTTCGGCATGGAATTTCACGCGCTCAAGGAAGTTTTTCCGCAAGGAAAGTTCAGCCTTTTCGACCAAAGCGAGTGGGTGGGCGGCATCTGCGTGGAAGGTGCGTCGGAATACACCCGCAAGCAGTTGGACGAACTCACCGATTTTGTAAAGCGTCCGCAAGTGGGTGCCGGTGGCCTCATCTATATCAAGTGCAACACCGACGGAACCTATAAATCTTCGGTGGATAAATTTTTCGATGCCGACGATTTGAAGCGTGTGGCCGAAGCCTGCGGAGCCAAAGCGGGCGACCTTATCCTGATTCTGGCGGGCAAGGCCTCCAAGACCAAAGTGTCGTTGGGTCAGCTGCGTCTGGAAATGGGAAATCGGCTCAATCTTCGCGATCCCTTCAACTACAAGGTTCTGTGGATTGTAGACTTCCCGCTTTTGGAGTGGGATGAAGAGGCGGGACGTTTCTTCGCCATGCATCATCCTTTCACCGCTCCCAAGCCCGAAGACGAGGCCATGCTGGAAACCGAACCGGGCAAGGTGCGCGCCAATGCCTACGATATGGTAATCAATGGTGTAGAAGTGGGCGGTGGTTCTATCCGTATCCACAGCCGCGACTTGCAGAAACGGATGTTCCGGGCGCTCGGCTTCAGCGATGAAGAAGCGCAGAAGCAATTCGGCTTCCTGATGAACGCCTTTGAATACGGGGCGCCTCCCCACGGCGGCTTGGCTTTCGGGTTCGACCGGCTTTGCGCCCTGTTCGGCGGCGAGGACTCCATTCGCGACTATATCGCTTTCCCCAAGAACAACGCCGGCCGCGACACGATGAGCGAATCGCCTTCGCCTATCAGTCAGGCGCAGTTGGACGAGTTGTTTTTGAAAAGCACGGCCGAGAAAAGGGATTAACGCAAAATTTGGTTATTAGAAAAAAAAGTAAGACCTTTGCACCCCGTTTTGAGAGAAACGCCCTTTGAAAAAAGCGGTGCAGGACGGAAGGCAAAACCAATAAAAGTTTAACAGTCATGTCGAAAGTTTGTGAGATAACCGGAAAGAAAGTGATGACGGGTAACCACGTCTCCCACTCCAATATCAAGACGCGTCGCAGATTCTACCCCAATCTGCAGACCAAGAAGTTCTATGTACCCGAAGAAGACGCTTGGATTACCTTGCGCGTTTCGGCCAAGGGTATCAAGAACATCAGCAAGAAGGGCATCATGGCCTGCTTGCTGGATGCAGAAGCGAACGGCTTGATTCGTTTGTAGAGATTGACCATTGCCAGAGTGCATGTTCAGTTTTCATAGTTAAGAGGGGAGTGCCGGGTGTATGCCCGGCATTCTTTTTTTATATAGGCATAAACTATTTCCCTTATGAAAGTCATTACGAATATCAAAGGTTTGGTGCAGGCTTCCGACCGTCCGCTGCGCAAGGTCTGCGGCAAAGACATGCAGAAACTCTCCGTTGTCGAAAACGCCTTTCTGCTCTTCGACGAGCAAACGGGCAAGATTGTGGATTTCGGCAGCATGGAGCAATGGAAGAGCCTTTCGCAACAATATGCGCATATCGAGGAAACCGATGCTTCGGGACGGTTCGTGTTCCCCGCTTTCTGCGATTCACACACTCATATCGTATATGCGGGAAGCCGCGAAATCGAATACAACGACAAAATCCGCGGGTTGAGCTATGAGGAAATTGCCAAGAGGGGAGGGGGTATCCTCAATTCGGTAGACAGGCTCCGCGCGGCAAGCGAAGATGAGCTTTTCGATGCGGCTTGGGAAAGGTTGCAGGAAATGTGCGCCTATGGCACCGGGGCGGCCGAAATCAAGAGCGGCTACGGTTTGGATTTGAAGAGCGAGTTGAAGATGCTGCGTGTCATTGCGCGCCTCAAGCAAAAATCACCCATGACCATCCGCGCCAACTTTCTCGGAGCCCATGCCGTGCCCCGCGAGTATATAGGGCGGCAAACGGAATATGTAGATTTGATTGTGAACGAGATGATTCCTGCGGTAGCTGCCGAAAAATTGGCCGACTTTGTGGATGTGTTCTGCGATAAGGGCTTCTTTACGGTGCACGATACCGAAAGGATTTTGGAAGCGGGTGCGAAGTATGGCATGAAGCCCAAGATTCACGCCAACGAATTGGCTTTGTCGGGCGGCATTCAAGTGGGTGTGAAATACGGCGCCTTGTCGGTAGACCATTTGGAATATGTGGGGAAAGATGAAATTGCCGCGCTCAAGGATAGCGAAACCATGCCGACGGTGCTGCCCGGGGCGGCTTTCTTCTTGGGCATGCCGTTGAGCCCGGTGCGCGATATGATGGAGGCGGGGCTTCCGGTAGCCTTGGCTTCGGACTATAATCCGGGTTCGTCTCCCTCAGGAAACATGCAGTTCGTGATGTCGTTGGGTTGTGTGCGCTACCGCATGTATCCCGAAGAAGTGGTGCACGCCACCACCATCAATACGGCCTGCGCCCTGGGCGTGAGCGATAGTTTGGGAAGCATCGAGCGCGGCAAGACGGCCAATTTCTATATCACCAAGAAGATTCCCACCTACGAATATATGCCCTATTCATTCGGCAACAACAAGGTGGAGACCGTCTACCTGCAAGGAAAACGAATTTAAAAGTTTTTCTACAAGAAAGTTAAGTGATGCGGGGCATACTGAATTTTCTTAAGAACTGGGTGCTGATCATCGCCCTCTTGGTGGGATGCCTGGCGCATAACGTCTTGATAGGCTATGCCGATAAGACCATGTATCTGATTTTCGGCATGCTTTTCTTCACCTTCTGCCGTATCCATCCCTCGCAGCTCAAGCTTCACCGCGTGCATGGGCTTTTTCTGGCGGTGCAGATTCTCGGGGCGGCGCTCTCCTATTATATATTGAAGTTCTGCGGTGCGGAAATGGTGGCCGAGAGTGTGATGATATGTATTTTGGCTCCTACCGCCGCCGCATCGGTGGTGGTGACGATGAAATTGGGGGGCGATCCGGCCTCAAACGCCACTTATGTTCTGCTTTCGAATATCGCCGTATCGTTGGTGGTTCCGCTTTGGTTCCCGTTTATCAACCCCGCCATGGCGGAAATGTCGTTTTGGGTGGCTTGCTGGAGCATTCTTAAAAAGGTGATGCCGCTGCTGTTGGGGCCTTTTGTGTTGGCTATGCTCTTGAAATGGCTGTTGCCGAAGGCGCACGCCAAGGCGGCTTCGTGGCACGAGGTGTCGTTTTATCTATGGGCGCTGTGCCTGGTGTTTTCGGCGGCGCAGATGATAGACGCCATAGACAGGAGCGATGCAAGTTGGGTAACTTCGGTATTGTTGGTGGTTTGTGCGGTGGCGTTGTGTTTGGCGCAGTTTGTGTTGGGGCATAGGCTGGGCGGACGTTACGGCGACCGTGTCGGCGGCGGGCAGAGTCTGGGGCAGAAGAATATCGTGTTGGCCATTTGGATTTCGTATATGTTTTTGTCGAGGACGGCGGGCGAGACCCCTATGGTGGTTGTGGCCTTGGGCGCCTATATCATCACGCAGAATATGGTCAATTCGTGGCAGCTCTATCGTATGAGGGTGAAGACCGAGGAGCATGAAGCCACGGAAATGGTGCCGTGACCGAGGCGGGAAATTTTTTTTAACAGAAATTTGTTGATTACAAAAAAAGGTGTACCTTTGCAACCCCTTTCGGGAAAGAGCGCGCCACGGGGAACCGTGGCGCGCTTGCGGAAACGCCGACCTCGCGCTGGGAAGCGGGAGGGAGAGGCGGAACGGAAAGTTCAATAGATACTGTAGACGAAGCAATAGCGAGGAGCTATACTTTGCACAAGGTAAGGACGGTTTGGCAGCCGGGAGGCGCCGGACCGTAAGAACCGTCAAGGAAGAAAGTATGGTGAAA
>CAMWQD010000089.1 GCA_947176325.1 uncultured Bacteroidales bacterium
TCCGAAAACCGCGCTTCCGCTTCCGCTCAACGAAGCGTAGAAAGCCCCATGCGCATAAAGTTCGTTCTTGATGTCTTCCAAAACGGGGTGGAGCGGAAAAAGACTCTTCTCGAAATCGTTGGTGAGCACATTCTTCCAATTCCTGTAATCTTCTCCGAAAAGTGTGTGCAGGGCGGGGCGGCTTTCGTCGGGAATACAGCCTCGGTAGGCCTCGGCAGTGGAAATCGGGAAATCGGGAATCACCGCCACCGCTTCGAAAGTCTTTCCGAGACCGGTATGTAATTCCTTCAATTTCTCGCCTTTTCCTTCGCCTATGCAGGGCACGGATTTCAGGAAGAAAGGGCAGTCGCTGCCCAAGGATTCCGCCAGGACGGCAAGTTCTGCGTGTGGAAATCCGAGCCCGAACAGTTGGTTCAGCCCCGCCAAGGTATAGGCTGCGTCCGAGGAGCCGCCCCCCAGGCCCGCGCCCGAAGGAATGCACTTGTGAAGATGTATGCGGCAGGGTTTGCATCGGCCTTGGCTTGCCTGTTGCAGAAGATTCCGTGCCCGCACAACGAGATTGTCGTCGGGATTTCCCGGAATGTCTATGCCCGTGCAGACAAAGGAATTTTCTTCGGCAGGGGTGATTTCGAGGATGTCGCAGAAGTCGGGAAGCGGAAAAAAAGAGAGCTCCAAATCATGGAAACCGTCTTGGCGACGGCGCAGGATCTGGAGCCCGATGTTGATTTTGCAGGGAGGGAAAAACAGCATGGCTATTTGTCCATGGAAGCCAAAAATTCCTCGTTGTCGGAAGTCTGCGGCACACGCGAAGAAAGGAATTCCATAACTTCCACCGGAGTCATGTCGGCAAAATGCTTGCGCATGATCCAAACCCGGCTCAATACTTCCTTGCTCAGGAGCAAGTCGTCGCGACGGGTGCTGGAAGCCACCACGTCGATGGCGGGGAAGATGCGGCGGTTGGCAATCTTGCGGTCGAGCTGGATTTCCATATTGCCGGTGCCCTTGAATTCTTCGAAAATCACCTCGTCCATACGCGAGTTGGTTTCGGTGAGGGCGGTGGCGATAATCGTGAGGGAGCCTCCGTTTTCAATCTTCCGCGCCGCGCCGAAGAAACGTTTGGGCTTTTGCAGGGCGTTGGCTTCCACACCACCCGAAAGCACCTTGCCCGAAGCGGGACTCACCGTATTGTAGGCGCGCGCCAGACGGGTGATGGAGTCGAGCACAATCAGCACGTCCTGCTTGCATTCCACCAAGCGCTTGGCCTTTTCCAACACGATGTTGGCCACCTTTACGTGACGTTCGGCGGGTTCGTCGAACGTGGAGGCGATTACTTCGGCCTTTACACTGCGCTGCATATCGGTAACTTCTTCGGGACGTTCGTCAATCAGAAGCACGATGATATACACCTCGGGGTGGTTGTAGGAAATGGCGTTGGTGAGCTCTTTCAGAAGCACGGTCTTACCGGCCTTGGGAGGAGCCACGATCATACCGCGCTGTCCCTTGCCGATAGGCGAGAACATATCCATGAGACGCATGGACAGAGGGTCTTTGCCCGTTCCCGTCAGATTGAACTTCTGATTGGGGAAGAGCGGGGTGAGGTAGTCGAAAGCCGTGCGGTCGCGGATTTCTTCGGGCTTCCAGCCGTTGATGGAGAGGATTTTCCCCATGGGGAAATATTTCTCGCCCTCGCGCGGAGGCCGCACCGTACATTCGATGGTGTCGCCCGTCTTCAGCCCCAGGATGCGGATTTGCTGCGGGGAGATATATACGTCGTCGGGCGAGTTGAGGTAGTTGTAGTCGGAGGAACGCAGGAAGCCGAAGCCGTCGGGCATGGTTTCCAACACGCCTTCGTAGGTGATGAAATCCTCGAAATTGTAAAGCGGGGTGTTGTCTACGGCGGGCTGTTGCACGGGCTCGAGCATCATGCCGTCTTCGCGCATCCGTCCCATTTCGTCGAAGTTCTCGTTGCCGTCCATGGGACGCATGGGGTAGTCCTGGCCGGCGGGGCGGTATCCGTAGTCCGCCTCCTCGTTCTCCCGGTTCATGGGCATGGGCTGTTCCCGCATGGGGTCGCGCATCGTGTCGCGCACGAAGTGCGTGCGCACACGGGGTTCGCGGGGTTCCCACATCTCGCGGTTCTCGCGGGGTTCGGCCGTTTCGGCGGTATTGTGTTTCAATACGGGAGGATGCAACGTTCTGTGGGATTCGGCCGCCGGTTTTTCAACGGGCGTTTCCACGGGATTCTTGCGGGGACGGCCTCTCTTTTTCGGGGCGGGCTGCGCGTTGGGGTCGGCGGGCTGGGCTTGTGCCTGGGCCTGCGCGGGGGCGGCCACAGCGGCAGGAGCCGCAGCCGCTTGCGAAGCGGCGGGCTTTTCGGAAAGCCGTGGCCGCCCCCGTTTGCGTTTTACGGGTTGTCCGTCGGGAGTGGCATCGCCGAAAGTGCTTTCGGCCGGCCTTTCCTTGGCGTTCTTCAGCGCCTGCGCATCGAGAATTTTGTAAATCAAGTCTTGCCGGGAAAGTTTCTCGGCCTTGCGAATGGAATACTCTTCGGCCAACTTCAACAAGTCGGCTTCTTCCATGGCATTGAGTTCAAGAATGTTCAACATAAAAAATGTATGGGGAAAACAATCGAAATGAAATCCGCTTCCGGAAAGAGAGGTTGAGTTCGTAATTCCGATAGCGAGAGCAAATGTAACGTAAAAATCCGTAAAAACAAAGGGGCGGGAAATATTACAGCGCCATGACGCGGGCTATTTCCAGCATGCCGGAGTCGATTCGCTGATGCCATTTGGTGGCCTTGGCGAAAGGAATGCGCACAGCTTTGTTGTTCACGATACCCACCATGATGCCGCTCTGTCCGTCCAACAAAGCCTTCACGCCCTCATATCCCAGACGGGTGGCCAGAACGCGGTCGGCGCAGGTAGGCGAGCCTCCTCTCTGGATATGCCCCAAAATCGTGACGCGCGTTTCGTAGTTCGGCAGACGTTCCTTCACCAGCTTGGCAATCTGTGCGGCGCCGCCCAAGGCTTCGCCTTCGGCCACGAGGATAATGCCCCACGTCTTTTGCTTGCGTTGGTCGTATTGCAGCTTCTTGACAAGGTTGTCGATGTCGGTGACGGTTTCGGGAATCAGAATGGATTCGGCGCCGGTGGCGATGCCGCCGTTGAGGGCGATGAAGCCCGCGTCGCGACCCATTACCTCCACAAAAAACAACGTGCCGTGCGAGTTGGCCGTATCTCGGATTTTGTCGACGGCCTCCACCACGGTGTTGAGCGCGGTGTCGTAGCCAATGGTGTAGTCGGTGCCGTAGAGGTCGTTGTCGATAGTGCCGGGCAAGCCCACGATCTTGATGTCGGGATGCCGCTTCATAAAGGCCACGGCCCCCCGGAACGTGCCGTCCCCTCCAATCACCACGAGCGCGTCTATATCTTCGTCCACCATGTTCTGATAGGCCAGATCCAAGCCCTCGTCGGTGCGGAATTCGGGGCAGCGCGAGGTGCGCAGAATGGTGCCGCCGTGATGGATGATAGCCGATACGGAATTGCCGAACATGGGCGTGAATTCCTTATTGATGAGGCCTTTGTAGCCGTGGCCGATACCCACTACGGAAACTTTTTCCGACATGGCGGTGCGCACCACGGCGCGAATGGCGGCATTCATGCCGGGGGCGTCGCCTCCGGAAGTGAGAACACCTATTTTGCGAATGGACGAGTCTGTCATGGTAAGCGGGATTTACTTTTTCTTGGTGGCCGCGCTTTTTTTCGCGGCGGGTTTCTTGCTTGCGGTTGTCTTGGCCGCGGTCGTTTTGGCCGCAGTCTTCCTGACTATGGCGGCGGCCTTGCGCACCGAGCGTGCGCTGGGCTTCTCTTCCGCTATGATACGGCGGCAATCCTCGAGCGTAAGCGCCTCGGCATCGGTGCCTTTGGCAATCTTATAATTCTTGTTCTCGAAAGAGATATAAGGCCCGAACCTGCCGTTGAGCACTTGCAGGGACGGTTCCTCGTCGAAACTCCGTATCAATTTCTTGCGTTCCGCCTCGGCTTTGGCTTCGATAAGGCCGATAGCGGTATTGAGGTCTATGGTAAGCGGGTCTTCGGTCTTGGGAATGGATACAAACGAGCCCTTGAACCGCAGGTAGGGGCCGAAACGTCCGATAGCGGCCACAATGTCCTGCCCCTCGTATTGTCCCACCGTGCGCGGAAGCTTGAAGAGATCCAACGCATCTTCCAAGGTCACGCTCTCGATAGACATTCCCTTTTTCAAACCTGCGAAAGTAGGTTTGGTGTCGTCTTTGGCATCGCCTTTCTGCACCACGGGCCCGAAACGTCCCAACTTTACGTAAATCGGTTCGCCGCTCACGGGATCCTTGCCCAAAAGACGCTCGCCGCTCACCTTTTCGGAAGTTTGGGCGGTGTTTTCCACCTGCGCGTGGAAAGGTTGGTAGAACGATGCAATCATCTTGTTCCACTGCATCTTGCCTTGCGCGATAGCGTCAAACTGCTTCTCCACTTCGGCAGTGAAACCATAGTCCATGATACGGTCGAAATACTTCATCAGGAACTGGTTCACCAAAACCCCCACGTCGGTGGGGAAAAGCTTGGCTTTTTCGGCACCCGTATTCTCCTGCAGGAGATTTTCCTTCACGCCGTTTGCGCCGAGTTCGAGCGCCACATAAGGCCGCACCCGTCCGGGGCGGTCTTCCTTCACCACATATTCACGCTTGATAATGGTAGAAATGGTAGGCGCGTAGGTGGAAGGACGTCCGATGCCGAGTTCTTCGAGCTTCTTCACAAGGCTCGCTTCCGAATAGCGGGGACTGTGTTGGGTGAATATCTCGCGCGCGCCCATACGTTTCAAGGTGAGCGTTTCCCCTTTCCTGAGGGCGGGCAGACGGCCTTCGTCCGCAACGGGCTCTAAATTTTCGTCGTCCTTGCTCTCGGTGTAGACTTTCAGGAAACCGTCGAACATCACCACTTCGCCTTTGGCCACAAAGTATTCCTTGTGTCCGCTCACGGCAATGTTGATCTGCGTCTTCTCAATCTCGGCCTCGGCCATTTGCGAGGCAATGGCGCGTTTCCAAATCAGGTCGTACAGACGCACTTGCGAAGCGTCGCCGCTGATAGAAGTGCGGTTCATCTGCGTGGGACGTATGGCTTCGTGCGCTTCCTGCGCCCCTTTGGTCTTGGTGCTGAAATTGCGCGGACGGCTGTATCTCTCTCCGTAGGCTTCCAAGATATGCTCTTTGGCCATGTTGATGGCCAGCGAAGAAAGGTTCACCGAGTCGGTACGCATATAGGTAATCAACCCATTTTCGTAGAGTTGCTGCGCCACCATCATGGTTTTCGACACCGAAAATCCCAATTTGCGGGAAGCTTCCTGTTGCAGGGTGGAAGTGGTGAAAGGCGCGGCGGGCGAGCGTTTGGACGGCTTCTGTTCCAAAGCGTCCACGCTGAATTGCGCGTTGCGGCAGGAATCCAAAAACGCCGCCGTCTCTTCCTTGCTTTGGAAGCGGGTGTTGAGTTCGGCCGTGAATGCGCCG
>CAMWQD010000090.1 GCA_947176325.1 uncultured Bacteroidales bacterium
TTTTTTTTATCCCTTATTCGGGGTGCACTAAATGTTTCACGCTCACCTTCACATCAAAACTTTGAGAAATGAGTTTGGCCAAGGTTTCGGCACAGTAAACCGAGCGGTGCTGCCCGCCCGTACAGCCGAAGGAAACGCTCAGATGTTCGAATCCGCGTGCGATATAATTGAGAATAGCGGGTTTTAGCAGGTGCAGACAGTTCTGTAAGAATTCCCCCACTTCGGCATGATTTTGCAGATAGTGAATTACTTCGGGACTGCGACCCGTAAGCTTCTTATATTCGGGCAATCGGCCGGGATTGGGCAGAAAACGGCAGTCGAACACAAAGCCACCGCCGTGTTCGGGGTCGAGGGGTGCCGCCGTGTCCCGCACCGAAAAACTATAGATCTCCACATGCAGTTTCTCGGAGGCGGGTTTGGAGAAAGAAGCCCAGGGCGAAGCGGCCAGTTTCTCCAAGATGCGCTCCAATTCGGGAAGGGGAAAGGGAAGGAGTTTTTCGGTGCGCAGGTAATTGAGGTTGCGCACGGCATAGGGAATGCTTTTGAGAAAGAGGTCTTTTCTTTCGTGCAGGCCGCGCAAGCCGTATGTTCCCATGGCCTGCAGGATGCGGAGCAAGACGCAAGCGTAAAATTCCGAAAGGAATTTCGCTTTGTCGAAGTGGGCTATTTCGCGGCCTGCACGTTCCATATATTTTTCCAACAGAACTTTACGTAGCGATACAGGCAGGTCGGCCTTGGCATCGTAGAGCAGGGAGGCGAGGTCGTAGCCCAAGGGGCCTTTGCGGCCGCCCTGAAAGTCTATGAACCAAGGCTCATCATTATAAATCATAATGTTGCGCGACTGAAAATCGCGATAGAGAAAGCCGGTCTGTTTGCTTTCGTGCAAAAAGGTGCAGAGTTTGCGGAAGTCGTCTTCCAAGCGGGTTTCCGAAAATTCGATGCCGCTGAGACGGAGGAAAAAGTATTTGAAGTAGTTTAAGTCCCACATCATGGAAACGTGGTCGAAATTCGCCACGGGGTATACTTTATCGTATTGAATGTCGGCGGTTTGAAAGCGGATGAGTTGGGCGATGACTTTTTCGTAGAGGGGGTAGGCGGGATGAGCCTGCGGATTCTCTCCCCAATCCCCGGCGGGAAGCAGGGAAAAGAGCGTGGCATCGCCCAGATCCTGCACGAAATAGACGTTGGGGTCGGGGCTGACATGCAGAATGGCGGGAACGGGAAGCTCTTGTCGTTCAAATTGTTTGCTGAAAGATAGATAGGCTTCGTTTTCGGGGGCGTTGTCGTTGTAGACCCCCAGAAGGGTATTTCCGTTTTCTTCCTCTATGCGGTAGTATTTGCGGTGGGAGCCGGAGGCGGGGAGCAGGGTGAGGGTCTTGGGGCTGTGTCCGCGCCATGCGGTATATTGCTCGATAACAGAGGTGTTCATATCTGTTTATTTTAGTTACTGTCTACTATTACCCTTTGTCACGCCGAGCAGACGGTCGTTGCGGCCTCCGGGTTCGCGGTAAAACACATATATATAATAGTCGTTCTCCGTTTCCTGATGATCGCCCTCCAAATAGGGAATGTGGATGCCGTCGCTCGTTTTCACGGCAAACATATAATCGTAGAAACCTTGTTTCAACAACAGACTCAACGTATACATCTTCATGTTGTTGTCGTAGGTCATGCGGTTGCCGTCCGCACACTTCCAGTCGTTGAACTTGCCGATGACATACACTTCGCGGCCGGGCACGGGATTTTCCTGCAGCACAAAATGCACCATCACGTATTCGGCCTCCACGTCCGAATTCTCCATGCCTTCGGCCTTGATGACGAAGTTGCCGTCTATGTCGTCGTCGCTTTGGTAGGGCTTGTATTCACGGCTTTTCTGCAACAGGGTCTGCGCGTTCCATCGGTCGTTCAGCACACGCGTGAAGTCGATGCCCCGCCCTGCATACATAATGGGGCGTAGGTCGATATTGCGAAATTCGTTCAGTCCGTCGAATACGTCTTCATTTTTATTATTATAATAAAAGTCATCGCCCGTTTGATAGGAGAGAGGCAGACGGCGCAACGTGAGGGTGTTTTGATTCTGCATGGCATAGACTTGCAGGCTTCTTTCGGCCTGTACGATATGCAAATCGTTGCGGACAGGCTTCACCTTCACCTCCACTTCCTGATGCGAGCGAACCAAGTCCACACGGGTAGGAGGCTTGATTTTCAAGTCTATGGATACGCCCGTTTCACATACCATGAAAGGAATCCGAAGCAGGACACGGTCGGGGTATTCGCTCTCGAAAATCTCGAAACAGTAGGCTCCCGAAAGCTTCACATTCCTCCCTTTCTGCGGAAAGACAAAACTATAGTGCACATAGTTGCTGCGCGTGTTGAAGGAATATTCCACATCGCTGATATCGGTCTTGTTGATGCCCTCCATATACTCGATTTCGCGCAGGGACGAGGGCGTGCCGTCGGTGTTGAGATAAACCACCCGGTAGCGCAGGTTCATGTCGCGGTCTTGCAAGTCGTCGAAGCTCACGGTGAGCCGGTCGGTGCCGTTCAGGTGAATGAGTGGCAGATTGCAGTCGGGCACGGAAGAAAGCGCCTGCACGGAAGCGAAGCCTACTCCGGTTTGGGCGGAAAGTGGGCCGAACCCGCACCCGAGCGCGGAAAGGAACAGCAATGCGCGATATGTCAAACTTTTCATCATATCTTAATGAAAGAATACGTAGGCCACCAAAATGGCCGAAACCACCCCGATAAGGTCTGCAATCAAGCCCGCCTGCACGGCATAACGGGTCTTGCGGATGCCTACCGAGCCGAAATAGAGCGCAATGATATAGAACGTGGTGTCGGCCGAACCTTGGAACAGACAGGAGAGCCGCCCCACGAAACTGTCCGCGCCGTAGGTGCTCATCGTCTCCACCATCATGGCCTTGGCGCCGCTTCCGCTCAAAGGTTTCATGAAAGCGGTGGGAAGCGCGCCCACAAAATCGGTGTCGAAACCGAGGGCGTTGAAACACCATGCCAGGCCGTCAATCAGATAGCCCATGGCTCCCGAGGCGCGGAAAACGGCGATGCCCACCAGCATGGCGATGAGATAGGGAATGATTTTTATGGTGGTGGAGAAACCCTCCTTCGCCCCGTCGATGAAGGCTTCGTATACGTTGATTCTTTTGTAGAGGCCGCCGCCGATAAAGCCCGTGATGACCAAGAGCAGGATGCCGTTGCCGATGATGTTGGAAAACCTTGCCAACTGGGCGGGTTCGAGGGAAAGACAATAGAACATCAGGGCCGCGATGACGGCGGTGATGCCGCCTAACCAGCCCAGCACGGTTTTATTGAAAAGGTTGATTTTTTGCTTGATAGCTACATAGATGATGCCGCCCAAGGTGGAACAGTAGGTGGCGATGAGCAGGGGCACGAAGATGTCGGTGGGGTTGGCCGCTCCCAAAATGGCGCGTTGGGCCAGAATGGCGATAGGGATGAGCGTGAGACCGGAAGTGTTGATGGCCAGAAACATGATTTGGGCGTTGCTGGCCGTGTCTTTCTTGGGATTGAGTTCCTGCATGCTCTGCATGGCCTTGAGGCCGAGGGGCGTGGCCGCGTTGTCGAGCCCCAGCATATTGGCCGAGAAGTTGAGCAGAAGCTGGCCTTGGGCGGGGTGGTCGGCGGGAATTTCGGGGAAAAGCTTGTGAAAGAAGGGGCCTATGATTTTGGAGAGGAAACGCACGGCACCGGCTTTTTCGCCCACGTTCATCAAACCCAGCCAAAGGGTCATGATGCCGGCCAGAGGCAGGGCGATGTCCATGACGGCCATTTTGGCCGAGGAGAAGGTGGCGTCGATAATCGCTTTGAAAACCTCGCTCTCTCCGGTAACGGCATAGGTGAGGACAGCCACCGCAAAGGCGATGAGGAAAAAGGCAATCCATATATAATTCAACAACATAGGCTTTCGAGTTTCTGAATGATTTCGCGGATTTGGGTTTCCGAGGCCACCTGCGTGGCGTATTCCTGCGCGGGGTCGGGATTGTCGGCGTGCCGGTAGGCCGCATAGCCCAAGGATATGGCGGTGTTGCGGAACATCATGCCGCTGGGCTTGGGAATCTGTGCCGAGAAATGGAATTCGCGCGCGCCGGTTTCGCGGGCAATCTGTTCGATATTGGAGGGCGAGATGCTGCCGGCAGGCATAAGGGTGATGTGCGAGGCTTTTTCGTAGAGCCGTGCAAGGAGGGGCGCGCCTTCGAGGGCCGTGTTCTGCAAGCCCGACGTGCACAGGCGCGCACACCCGCAGTATTCCAACATGGAGAGCGCTTCGAAGGGGTCGCGGCACATGTCGAAAGCGCGGTTGAAGGTGAAGGAGAGCGGCATGGCCGCCCGTATGCACTTCTTGAGGAAAGAGGCGTCGACGGAACCGTCGGCGTTGAGCATACCGCACACGATGCCGTCGGCACCGAGGAATTTGGCGGCGGCGATGTCCTGCAACATCATTTCCTGCTCCAGTTCGGAATAGAGGAAGTCGCCGCTACGGGGACGAATCATCACGTGCACCGAAAGCCCCTCCACCGCGGCGGCATGGCGGATGAGCCCGTAGGAGGGGGTGATGCCGCCTTCGCGAATCGACGAACACACCTCCACGCTGTCGGCTCCTGCGTTCTTGGCCGCCAACACACTTTGCAGGGAGTCGGCGCAAACCTCTATCTTGAATTCCTCTCGTTTCATCCGTAAACTGTTAAATTGCTCCTTGCAGGATTTCTTCCAACGCCCGCTTGGGCACGTGGTGCACCTTGTCGGGCGTGCGCCAATAGCGCACTTGCTTGTCTTTCATCGTCTCGAGCTTCACTTCCTCCACGCCTTTGCCCACCGCCACCACGTAGCAGGGCTTGAGGTGGGAGGGGAGGTGCAGCACCTCGCGCAAGGCATCGGCCTGGAAGGCCTTGATGATGCAGCAGGCGTAGCCGGCTTCCACCGCCGAGAGCGTGAGGGCTTGCAGTTGCAGGCCTTCGTCGCAGAGCGGGTTTTCGGTGAGGGTGGTATCCAGCAGTTGGACGATGTAGGCTGCGGGGCGTTCCCCCTCTTCGGGGCCGTCCCAATCGGGCAGGTAGCCCGCCCATTTGAGCAGGGGAAAGACTTCGGCGCAACCTTCTTCGCTGTGCACGAGCACATATTTGAGGGGTTGCAGGTTCCGTCCCGACGCGCAATAGCGGGTGTTGTCCACCCAACGGCGGAGTTCGTCGGCGGGGATGCGCTCCTTTTGGCAGAAGCGGCGGCAGGAACGGTTCTTGAGTAGTAAATCCTTCAGCATGTTGTTCTTGCGGGCTTTTCCTACACGGCACCGCGTGATGCAACCCGCAGAAACAAAAATAAGTTTTTTGACGATACGAGGCAAAAAAAGTAGGGACAGATAATTATGATTTGAGCCGTTCAACAACATTTATTTGAGCTGCAGAACAACATATTCCATGAACGGGATGTGTAATTTTGCCTCATGACATACTTATTGTTGATATTTATCT
>CAMWQD010000091.1 GCA_947176325.1 uncultured Bacteroidales bacterium
AGAATACGATGAGCCGCCGTGAATTCCTCAAGCGCATGGGCTTGGGCACGGCTGCCGTGGCAGGGGGCGCGCTGGCGGCCTCGTGCAGAAAACAAGATGCTTTGAGCGTGGAGGGCACCGCCACGGGGCCCATTCCCACCGACAAGATGACCTATCGGGAAAATCCCAAGACCCACGACATGGTGTCGCTTTTGGGCTACGGCTGCATGCGTTGGCCGACCGTGACGGGCGACAGCGCGCGCGACAAGGAAGACGAGATAGATCAGGAGGCCGTGAACCGTTTGGTGGATACGGCCATTGCCCACGGTGTCAACTATTTCGATACGTCGCCCGCCTATTGCAAAGGCCGTTCCGAACGCGCCACGGGCATCGCCCTTTCCCGCCACCCCCGCGACAAATATTTCATCGCCACCAAGTTGTCGAACTTCGCCCCCTCCACATGGAGCCGCGAAGCTTCGCTCAAAATGTATCACAACTCATTCAAGGAGTTGCAGACCGACCATATCGACTATATGCTGCTGCATGCCATCGGTATGGGCGAGAACGGCATGAAGGAGTTTGAGGAGCGTTACATCAACAACGGGATGCTCAAGTTTTTGATGAAGGAGCGTGAGGCGGGACGGATCCGCAACTTGGGTTTCTCCTATCACGGCGACATCGCCGTTTTCGACCGCGCCTTGGCCGAAAACGACAAATACCAATGGGATTTCGTGCAGATTCAGCTCAATTATTTAGACTGGAAGCACGCCAAGGAAATCAACCCCCGCAACACCAATGCCGAATATCTCTACGGAGAGCTCGAGAAACGGGGCATTCCCGCCGTCATCATGGAGCCTTTGCTGGGCGGCCGTCTGTCGAAGGTGCACGACCATATCGTGGCGCGTCTCAAGCAGCGTGAGCCCGAAAAAAGCGTGGCTTCGTGGGCGTTCCGTTTTGCGGGCACCCATCCGGGTGTGCTCACGGTGTTGAGCGGCATGACGTATATGGAGCATCTGGAAGACAACTTGCGTTCCTACTGTCCGTTGCAGCCGCTCACCGAGGAGGAGATGGAGTTTCTCTACGAAACCGCCGACCTCATGATGCACTATCCCACCGTGCCCTGCAACGATTGCAAGTATTGTATGCCTTGCCCCTACGGTATTGATATTCCGAGCATTCTCACCTACTATAACCGCTGTGTGAACGAAGGAAATCTGCCCGAAAGCTCGCAGGACGAGAACTACCGCAAGGCGCGTCGGGCGTTCTTGGTGGGCTACGACCGTGCGGTGCCCGCCTTGCGGCAGGCCGACCATTGCATAGGTTGCCGCCGGTGCGTGACGCATTGCCCGCAGAACATAGACATTCCCCACGAATTGGCACGGATAGACCGTTTTGCCGAAGACCTCAAACAAGGGCGTTTATGATGCACGATGATTTGTGGGCGATGTTGCAGGAGGGGGGCTATACGTTGGTGGTGAAAAGTGCCGACGGTGAAATCACCACGAGCATGGAGCGCGGTGTAAAGCCGCTCTTTACACTCCTGCGTCGTTCTCCCGCGCTCCTCCTCCGCGCTTCCCTTGCGGACAAGGTGGTGGGGAAAGGTGCCGCCGCCATGATGGTTGCAGGGGGTGTGAAGCGGGTACGCACGGGGGTAATCAGTCGCCCCGCCTTGCAACTGCTTCTTGCCCACGGCGTTGAGGTGCAGTATGAAGAGGAGGTGGACGCCATTGTGAACCGTTCCCGCACCGACCTCTGCCCCGTGGAAAAGCTTTGCGCCTCCGCGCCCACCGCCGAGGCCTGCCTTCCGCTGATAGAAGAATTCATCCTTTCAAACAACCGACCGAAGACCGAATAAACTATGCAGACAACAAACATTCAACCGATTACATTGTCTTTCAAACAAGCGAAGACCTATGCGGTGGCTTCGCTCTTTATCGTTGGCAACATTGTTTTGCCGCAACTGTGCCATTTTATACCGCAGGGCGGCTTGCGTTGGCTTCCCATCTACTTTTTCACGCTCACGGGGGCTTTCCTCTACGGGCGCAACGTGGGCTTGCTCACCGCCTTGATTTCGCCCGTGGTCAATTCCCTGCTTTTCGGGATGCCCGCCGCCGAATCCCTCCCCGCCATTCTGCTCAAATCGGTGCTTTTGGCCGTGCTTGCCGGCTATGCCGCCTCGCACTTCCGTCGTGCCAACCTCTTGGTTCTTGCCGGCATCGTATTGGGTTATCAGGTTTTGGGAACCTTGGGCGAATGGGCGATGAAGGGCGATTTGTATGTGGCCTTGCAGGATTTCCGTATCGGCATTCCGGGAATGCTGGTGCAGATTTTCGGCGGATGGCTTTTCATCAACCTGTTGGCTCCGCGCCTCCGAAAGTAGCCCGCCTCCGAAAATAATCCCGTGCTTCAAACAATATTAATATAACAAACAACACAAAAAATGAAACTTTTGTTTTTAGGTGGAATCGGCTGGACGGAAATCCTCGTGATTGCCCTGGTGGTGCTTTTGTTTTTCGGAGGCCGCAAGATTCCCGAACTGATGAAAGGCTTGGGCAAGGGCATACGCTCGTTCAAGGAAGGAATGAACGGCCTCGACAAAGATGAAAACGCCTCAGACACCCCCAAAGACGCCTCCAAAGGCGAATAATCCCGAATAAATCCCTCTCATGGCACAGCAGGAAATGTCCTTTTGGAGCCATTTGGATGTGTTGCGCTCGGCCCTCATTAAGATTTTGGCCGTGACGATGCTTTTCACCGTGGTGGCCTTTTGCTTCAAGGAGAGGCTTTTCGCCGTCATCCTCGCCCCGCAGGATCCCGCTTTCTTCGTCTACCGCTGGTTGGATTGGCTGAGCGCACCCTTCTCCGGAGGCGCTTCCTCGGATTTTCATATCCGCCTCATCAACACTGCCTTGGCCGGACAGTTCCTCACCCATATCAAAGCCTCCTTCTGTGCAGGCATCCTCTGCGCCTCGCCCTACATCCTCTATCAGCTTTTCCGCTTCGTTTCCCCCGCGCTCTACGCCGACGAGCGCAAATATTCCCTGCGTGTGGTGGGGGGAGGCTACCTGATGTTCATGGTGGGCGTGGTGGTGTCTTATTTCCTGATTTTCCCGCTCACGTTCCGCTTTTTGGGCACCTATCAGGTGGATGCGGAAGTGGAGAACCTCATTTCGCTCAAATCCTACATCTCCACCTTTTTCACAATGCTTCTGAGCATGGGCGCGGTGTTCGAAATTCCCGTACTGTGCTGGTTGTTCGCCAAATTGGGCTTCCTTTCGGCCTCCTTCATGAAGAAATACCGCCGTCACGCCATCGTCCTCATCCTTATCGTGGCCGCCGTCATCACTCCCACCTCCGATGTCATCACCCTCACCGCCGTCTCCCTCCCCATGTGGCTCCTCTACGAATTCAGCATCCTCCTTGTCCGCAAGACCCACAAAATCAATATGCAGAAAAATTAAACTAACAACTTATCAACAAAAAATTTGTTTATTCACGCTGAATTTATACCTTTGCACCCCTTAAAAATACGATAGAAACCATGAAACGTACTTATCAACCCCACACCCGCAAGCGCGTCAACAAACACGGCTTCCGCGAAAGAATGTCCACCGCCAACGGTCGCCGCGTATTGGCCGCCCGCAGAGCCAAGGGCCGCGCCAAACTGACGGTTTCGGACGAGAGATAGTTTGAAAAACAACATAGGTTTATGTTCTGAAGATTCTGTTCATTCCCTCGGGAAAGGGCAGAATTTTTTGTTATAACCCCTATCGTTTCGCGTTATGATTTTATTGACACTGCTCGGTATAGCCTCGATTTTCTATCTGATTTTCTCGGTTTTGCGCTTTATCTTCGGGATAAGGCCGGGTGCTCCGCGCCAAGAGAGGAGGAAGGAAGGCGAGGTGAGCATCGACTATGTGCCTCCGCGGAAGGATATGAAAGGCGCCCGTCCCTCCGATAAGGCCAATGAGGGCGATTACGTTGATTTTGAGAAAGTAGATTAAATAAACGATGATGTCATTCTTCAAAAAAATAGGCGCGTTCCTGAAGAAAGAGTTTCCCACCGACCCCAAGTTGTTGCGTCGCGAAATCCGCGATTATATCCTCATCACCTTTTTCCTTGCCACTTACACCCTCGGCGTGGTGGCGTTCATCGTCAAGTCTGAGATTGTGGGCGGCGGCGTGGCCGGTATCGGCACCTTGATTTACTACGCCACCGGCATTCCCGTGGCGATTTCCACCTTCGTCATCAACGGCATTCTGCTTATAATAGGGTTCAAGGTACTAGGTAAAGGATTTGGTTTCAAGACGATATATGCCGTTGTGATGGCTTCTCTGTTCATCGGTATGTGGACGGCCATTATCCGCGAGCCCATTTTGAAAGACGACCCCTTCCTTTCCGTGGTGGTGGCGGGTCTGATTGTGGGTTTTTCCATAGGTATGGCTTTCCGCTACGGAGGCAGCACGGGCGGCACCGACATTGTGGCGCTCATTGTGGCCAAATACCGCAACGTGGGCCCCGGAAAGGTGATTTTGTTCTGCGACGCCATCATCATTTCCTCGTCTTTCTTCGTGTTCTATTTCTGCAAGGGTGCCACGGTGATAGAGTCTATCCGTGTGGTTATCTATGGTGTGATGTTGACCTTTGTCTATACCACCGTGGTGGATATGGTGGTTGTGGGCGGTCAGGCGAGCGTTCAGATTTTTATCAATTCTTCCAAATACAAGGAGATAGCGGAAATGATTACCCACGAGAAGAACCGTGGGGTGACGCTTCTGCAAGGTGAGAAATACTATAGCCAGACCGAAACGCAGGTGCTTTGGGTGGTGGCGCGTAAATATGAGTTGCAGGGCATTCTGCGCCGTGTGCGCGACATAGACCCCGATGCTTTCATGAGCATCACCAACACTTCCGGCGTTTACGGCAAAGGCTTTGCGAATGTGAAATAAAGCGATGAAGCGAAGTTTACGATTTTTTATAACGGCGGGGTTTGTGATGCTTTTCGGTGCTTGGGCGGAGGCTCAGGTGCGGGAGGGCGAGGGCTTGGAGGCGCCCGGAACCCCGGAACAACCTTCCGTGGAGCAGGTTGCGGCCAAGAAACAACCTATTTCCGTGCATTTTAACGTGCGGGTGGATTGGGAGAACCATCTCACCGACATGGACGATTCGGTGGCCAACCAATCGGCCTTTTCGGGCAAGTACATCAACTTTATGCTCAACGGGAACATTTCCGACAAGTTCTCGTATCACTTCCGCTATAGGTTCAATAAGATTACTTCTTTCGGCGAATTCTTCAATGCCGTCGACTGGGCGTACTTAGACTACGACATTAACCCGAACTGGCGTGTATCGGCCGGTAAACAAATGGTTTACATAGGCGGTTTTGAATACGACTACGCCCCCATAGACGTGTATTTCTGGTCGGGCGCCAACGAAAACATCACCTGCTACGAAATGGGCGTGTCGGGGCAATACACCAC
>CAMWQD010000092.1 GCA_947176325.1 uncultured Bacteroidales bacterium
CTATGAAACAAATGCGGCACGGAAGAAGATAAATTAATAAAAATCATGAAGATTATAGACGGAAAAACCATTTGCGCGGAAGTGAAGAGCGAAATCGCAGCCGAAATCGCGCAAATCATCGACAGCGGACAACGCGCCCCGCACATGGCCGCCATTCTGGTGGGGCACGACGGTGCCAGCGAAACCTACGTGGCCAGCAAGGACAAGAACTGCAAGGCCGTGGGCATGACCTCTTCGCTCTACCGTTACGAAGACAACGTTTCCGAGAAAGAACTTTTGGAAGTGATCAACTTCCTCAACAACGACGACGAAGTGGACGGCTATATCGTGCAACTTCCCCTTCCCAAGCATATAGACTCCGATAAGGTGATGGCCGCCGTCAACCCCGACAAGGACATAGACGGCTTCAGCCCCGCCAACCTCGGAAAGCTGGTGATGGGCGAAGACACCTTCATTCCCGCCACCCCCTGCGGCATCATGGAGCTGATTCGCCGCGCCGGTATCGAAACCGTGGGCAAAAACTGCGTGGTGTTGGGCCGAAGCAACATCGTGGGCACCCCCATGGCCCTGCTTCTGAGCCGCAACAAACCCGACGCCAACGCCACGGTGACGCTCTGCCACAGCAAGACCCAAGACCTTGCCGAAATCACCCGCCGCGCCGACATCTTGGTGGCCGCTATCGGCAAACCCGGTTTCGTGAAAGCCGATATGGTGAAGGAAGGAGCCGTGGTGATTGACGTGGGCATTCACCGCATCGCCGACGAAAGCCAACCCAACGGCTTCCGCATCATGGGCGACGTGGACTTTCCCGCCGTGTCGAAGAAATGCAGCGCCATTACCCCCGTTCCGGGCGGTGTGGGCGCGATGACGATTGCGGCGCTTCTGATGAACACGATGAAGGCCTATCACAAACGTTTCCCTAAAAAATAAGCGCGAAATGGCTCTTATAAAATCCATATCGGGCATCCGCGGCACCATAGGCGGCTTGCAGGGAGAGAACCTCACCCCTGTCGATATCGTCAAGTTCACCTGCGCCTTCGCGCAATTCCTCAAGATCCGCCACGAAAAGACCGATGCCCGGGGCGCGCGCCGCGCCGTGAGAGTGGTGGTGGGACGCGATGGCCGCATGTCGGGAGACATGGTGAACCGTTTGGTTACGGGCAGTCTTTTGGGTATGGGCGTGAATGTGATTGACCTCGGACTTTCCACCACCCCTACCGTCGAAATGGCGGTGACCCACCATAGGGCGCAGGGCGGCATCATCCTCACCGCCAGCCACAACCCCGCCGAATGGAACGCACTCAAGCTGCTCGGACAATCGGGAGAATTTCTCGATGCCGCCGAAGGGCAAGAAGTTCTTGCCCTTGCCGAAAAAATGGATTTTTCGGCTGCGCCCGTCCGTCAGTTGGGCAAGCTCACCTACGACACCCAAGCGATAGCCTACCACATCTCCAAAGTGCTGCGCCTGAGAGACGTAGACCCATACACTATCAAGAAAGCCCGCCTGCGCGTGGTGGTAGACGGCATCAACTCCACGGGAGGAGAAGTCATCTCTCGCCTGCTCAAGACCTTGGGCGTTCAATCCGTCAAGGTAATCAACGGCATTCCCAACGGAAACTTCGCCCATAATCCCGAACCCCTCCCCGCCCACCTCACCGAACTCTCGGAAAAGGTAAGGAAATACAAGGCCGACCTCGGCATCTCCGTAGACCCGGACGTAGACCGGCTGGCCTTTGTATGCGAGGACGGCAGCATGTTCGGCGAGGAATACACGCTGGTTTCCGTGGCCCGATACGTGCTCGGCAACCGCAGGGGCCCCAACAACACCGTGTCGAATATGTCGTCCACCCGCGCCCTGCGCGACATCACCGAAGACGTTGGCGGCCAATACTTTTCCGCACCCGTAGGCGAAGTGAACGTAGTGGCCAGGATGAAGCAGGTAAAGGCCGTGATAGGCGGCGAAGGCAACGGCGGCGTCATCTACCCCGCCCTGCACTATGGCCGCGACGCCCTCGTCGGCGTGGCTCTCTTCCTCTCGGCCTTCGCCAAGCAACGCCTCATGGACGAAACCTTCTCCATGACCCTCCTCCGCAGCTCCCTTCCCCCCTACGTCATCTCGAAAAACCGCATCGACCTCACCCCCGGCATGAAGCCCGACGCGATTCTGTCGAAAATCCGCAGGAAATACGCCTCCGAAAAAATTTCCACCGAAGACGGCATCCGCATCGACTTCGAGAAGACGCGCGAATGGGTGCAGCTGCGCAAATCCAACACCGAGCCCATCATGCGGGTGTATGCCGAAAGCACCACGGCCAGGAAAGCCGAGGCCTTGGGCAAGAAATTTGTCAACGAAATCAAACAATCCAAATAGCATTGTCGTATGAAAAAGAAATTAGGAACCGTAGGCATCATCGTCATCGTCGTCGCTTTGTTGGCGATGTGGGTGATTTCGATTTATAACGGCCTTGTGAGGAAAGACGAGGCGGTGGCCTCGGCCTGGAGTCAGGTGGAGAACGTATACCAACGCCGCGCCGACCTCATTCCCAATTTGGTAAGCACCGTGAAAGGCGCCGCCGATTTCGAGCGGAACACCTTGCAGGAAGTGGTGGAAGCCCGCGCTTCGGCCACGCAGGTGAAGCTCTCGGCAGACGAACTCACCGAAGCCAATGTAGCCAAGTTTCAGGCCGCCCAAGACGCTTTGAGCGCCTCCTTGGGACGCTTGTTGGTGAGCGTGGAACGCTATCCCGACCTCAAGGCCACGCAGAATTTCCGCGATTTGCAGGCGCAGCTGGAAGGCACCGAAAACCGCATTGCCGTGGAGCGGCAGAAATTCAACGAGAAAGTAAAGGAATACAACACCACCCTTCGCCGCTTCCCCACCAATATCTTCGCCTCGATGTTCCATTTCGAAAAGAAAGGATATTTCACGGCCAAGGAAGGAGCCGACGAAGCTCCCGAAGTGGATTTTGATTTCGGAAAATAATGAGAGGCCTGCAAAAAATCGCACGCCTCGTTTTGGCGGTATGCTTCGTGGGCGCGGGCGGACTGACAACAGCTTCGCTCGCCCGCAACCTCGTTCCGCCCGCGCCCGTTCCTCCGCGTCTGGTCAACGACTATGCCGGCATTCTGCAACAGGAGGCATTCGGGCTCGAAAGGGTGCTGCGGGCGTTCAACGACAGCACCTCCAATCAGATAACCATTGTAACCCTCAACGACTTAGGCAACTATTCGGCCTCGCAGATGGCCTATGAAATAGGGGAACGTTGGGGCGTGGGCAACGCCAAGTACGACAACGGCGTGGTGATTCTCATCAAGCCCCGCAACGACTATGGCGCGGGCGAGGTGTTCATTGCGCCCGGCTACGGCTTGGAGGCCGTCTTGCCCGATGCGGTATGCAAACGCATTGTCGACGACGAAATGATTCCCTATTTCCGCCAAGGCGAATATGCGGAAGGTGTGCTTGCCGCCTTGCAGGTTATCATGCCGCTGGCCGCGGGCGAAATCTCCGTGAAGGAATATATGCCGCAGGAGGATGTGGCGATTGCCCTTGCGCTGATTTTTGCGATAATGGCGGTAGGCCTCGTTGTTTTCGCCGTGGCTGTCGTGGCCGCCAAGAACAAGAACAAAAATAACAAGGGAGGCTTCGGAGGGAACGACGATATGGGCAGAGGCCTGCGCACCGCGGTCTTGGCCACCTTGTTGAGCGGCATGGGCAACTCGGGAGGTTCCCGAAGCGGCGGAGGAGGATTCGGAGGAGGCGGTTTCGGAGGCTTCGGCGGAGGAAGTTTCGGCGGAGGCGGCGCCGGCGGGCGGTTCTAAGCAATTTAAACGATACACTATGACACTCCTTTTGATTGCAGGTCTCGTTGTGGTAGGCCTTATTCTAATCGCTTTGGAAATTTTGGTATTTCCCGGCATGATAGCGGGGCTTCTCGGCTTGGGAGCCTTGGCATACAGTGTCTATTTCGCCTTCACCGCCTGCGGCAACACCCTCGGATGGGTGGTTTTGGTGGCGGTGCTGTTGCTGTCGCTAATCTCGCTCATCTTCATCTTCCGCCGCAAGACGTGGAAGAAATTGCAGTTGGATACTTCGTTGGAAAACAAGTTGAATCAGGAATTCACCAAGATATTGCCCGGGCAGGAAGGCACCACGGTTTCGCGCCTCGCCCCCACGGGCAAAATCGAAATCGAGGGCGAATTCTACGAAGCGCAGTCGCTTTCCACGTTCATCGACCCCCGCAAGAAAATTCGGGTGGCCAAGGTGGAAGGTGCCAAAATCTACGTCGAACAATATTAATATAAAAAGATATGTCGGTAGGTATGATTGTTTCCGTTGTGCTGATAGGCCTGTTCCTGTTATGGCTTCTCTTCTATTTCATTCCCGTGGGGCTGTGGTTCAACGCCCTCGTGTCGGGTGTCAACGTCTCGCTCATTCAGCTTATCCTGATGCGTTGGCGCAAGGTGCCCCCCACCGTCATCGTGCGCAACCTCATCGCCGCCAAGAAAGCGGGCTTGAAACTCAACCGCAACGAACTCGAAGCCCACTATCTGGCCGGCGGCCACCTCAACCTTGTGGTGCAGGCGCTCATTTCGGCCGATAAAGCCAACATGAACCTCGATTTCAAGACCGCCACGGCCATCGACCTGGCCGGACGCAACGTGTTCGAAGCCGTGCAGATGTCGGTAAACCCCAAGGTCATCAACACGCCCCCCGTTACGGCGGTAGCCAAAGACGGCATCCAGCTCATCGCCACGGCGCGTGTTACGGTGCGCACCAATATCAAGCAGTTGGTGGGCGGTGCCGGCGAAGAAACCATTTTGGCCCGTGTGGGGGAAGGCATCGTCACCTCCATCGGTTCGGCCGTCACCCACAAACAAGTGCTGGAAAACCCCGACTCCATTTCGCGGGTGGTATTGGAAAAAGGCCTCGATTCGGGCACGGCCTACGAAATTCTCTCCATCGACATCGCCGATATCGACGTGGGCAAGAATATCGGGGCGCAGTTGCAGATAGACCAAGCCAATGCCGATAAGAACATCGCCCAGGCCAAAGCCGAGGAAAGACGCGCCATGGCCGTGGCCTCCGAACAGGAAATGAAGGCAAAGGCGCAGGAAGCCCGCGCCAAGGTAATCGAAGCCGAAGCGGAAGTGCCCTTGGCGCTCGCCGCCGCTTTCCGCAGCGGAAACCTCGGCGTTATGGACTACTACCGTATGGAAAACGTGAAATCGGACACGCAGATGCGCGATTCCATTTCGAAAGCGGGGCAGAAATACGCCGGCAAATAAACCATGCGTCGCTATTTCCTCTATCTCTCGTATAACGGTGCGCCCTTTTGCGGTTGGCAGAAGCAGCCGTCCTCCCCCTCGGTGCAGGAGACCCTCGAAAACGCGTTGGCCGTCTTGCTCAAAAGAAACGTGGAGGTGGTAGGCTGCGGCCGCACCGATACGGGCGT
>CAMWQD010000093.1 GCA_947176325.1 uncultured Bacteroidales bacterium
TCGCGGCAGGCATAGCCGAACATCATGCCTTGGTCGCCCGCGCCCTGTTCCTCTTCCTTCTTGCGTTCCACACCTTGGTTGATGTCGGGCGACTGGCTGTGAATGGTGGAAATCACGCCGCACGAATTGCTTTCGAAACAATATTCTCCTTTTGTGTAGCCTATCTGACGGATAGTGTCGCGGGCGGTTTGCTGCACGTCTACCCAGCCGTGGGTCTTCACTTCACCCGCACATACCACCAAGCCTGTGGTGACAAGGGTTTCGCAAGCCACCTTGGCATGGGGATCCTGTCTCAGAAATTCGTCCAACAGAGAATCGGAAATGAGGTCGGCTACCTTATCGGGGTGTCCCGCCGACACGGATTCGGATGTAAATAAATACGACATGGCGTATATAATTTTAGTTCTTAAAGTGTTATGAAATATGCGGAACGAGCGGCGCAAGAACGCGCGGTGTCACCGAACCCCCTGAACAGGGCGAAAGGTTGCATTTTAGCCTTTTTTAACGTGGTTGCAAGCAGCCAAATCATTCCACACTTTCAGGGCGCAAAAATACAAAATTAATCGCAAAAATCCGTACATTCGCGTTTGGGAAATAATTAAAAGAACAGATATGCAAAAGTTATTGTTGTTGGGCGATGAAGCTATCGCCCAGGGTGCGTTGGATGCCGGCATTTCGGGGGTTTACGCCTATCCGGGAACTCCCAGCACGGAAATCACGGAGTATATTCAACACTCCAAGAAAGCGAAGGAAGAAGGTATCCACTGCACGTGGAGCGCCAACGAGAAAACCGCTATGGAAGCGGCTGTGGGTGTGTCGTATACGGGTCGCAGGGCATTGGTGTGCATGAAGCACGTGGGGCTGAACGTGGCCGCCGACCCCTTCACCAACTCGGCGGTGACGGGTGCCAACGGAGGTTTGGTATATCTGATTGCCGACGACCCCTCCATGCACTCCTCGCAAGACGAGCAGGACTCGCGTTCCTATGCCCGTTTCGCGCAGATTCCCTGCATGGAACCTTCCAACCAGCAGGAGGCCTACGATATGATCCGCTATGCGTTCGATCTTTCCGAAAAATTGCAGACCCCGGTGCTTTTCCGTGTCACCACGCGCATGGCGCACTCCCGCAGCGGGGTGGAATTGCGCGAGGGGCGCGGTCAGAACCCTGTGAAGTTGGATCCCAATCCCAAACGTTTCATTCTGCTTCCGGCCAACGCCCGTGTGTTGTATAAGGAGCTTTTGGCCAAACAGCCCGAATTCGAGAACCGTGCCCTGCAAGACGGCTTCAACGCCTATCTGGAGGGAAGCGATAAGAAGCTCGGCATCATCGCCTGCGGTATCGGCTACAACTATCTGCAGGAAAATTTCGGCGGCAAATGTCCGCATCCCGTGCTCAAAGTGAGTCAATATCCCATTCCGCGCACGTGGGTGAAGAAAATCACCGACGAATGCGACAAGGTGTTGATTGTGGAAGAGGGTTATCCCATTTACGAAGAATTGATAAGGGGCTATCTGGACGCGAGCGGAAAAATCCTCGGTCGTCTGGACGGCACGTTGCCGCGCGACGGGGAACTCAATCCCAATATTCTCGCCAAGGCGCTGGGATTGCCCAAGACCTGCGGCGAGCCTATTCCCGACGTTGTGGTGGCCCGTCCTCCCTCGCTTTGCAACGGTTGCCCCCACGCAGACACCTACACGGCCTTGAACGAGGCTATGAAGGAATACGGACGCGGCCATGTGTTCGGCGATATCGGTTGCTACACCTTGGGTGCGTTGCCTCCCTACGGCGCCATCGGCTCCACCGTGGATATGGGTGCTTCGATAACTATGGCGAAAGGGGCTGCCGATGCGGGTTTGCGTCCCGCCGTGGCGGTTATCGGCGATTCCACCTTCACCCATTCGGGCATGACGGGGCTTTTGGACGCGGTAAACGATAAGTCGTCCATCACGGTCATCATCATGGACAACTCCACCACCGGCATGACGGGGGGACAGGATTCGGCGGCTTTCGGAAAAATCGAGCAGATTTGCATGGGCTTGGGTGTGGAGAAGGAACATATCCGTGTCATCACTCCTCTCAAGAACAATCACGATGAGAATGTACGTGTGATGAAGGAGGAAATCGCCTATCAGGGTGTTTCGGTGATTGTGCCGCGCAGAGAGTGCATTCAGACGGCGGTGCGCCATGCCAAGGAGGCTGCGAAAGCGAAGAAAGCATAATAATACAAAAACAACGACAATGAAAAAAGATATAATTCTGGCGGGTGTGGGAGGACAAGGTATCCTCTCCATCGCCACTGTGATAGGACGTGCGGCCGTGGCAAACGGCATGTATCTGAAACAAGCCGAAGTGCACGGCATGAGCCAGCGCGGGGGTGACGTGCAGTCGCACCTGCGTATTTCCACCGAGCCTATTTGTTCGGATTTGATTCCCGAGGGCAAGGCCGACTTGATTATTTCGGTGGAGCCTATGGAGTCGCTGCGCTATCTGCCCATGCTCAACGCCGACGGTTGGGTCATCACCAACAACGTGCCTTTCAAGAATGTGCCCGACTATCCTTCGGATGCCGATTTGGAAAAGGCGATGAAGAGCGTCAAGAATATGATTGCTTTCAATGCCGACCAGTTGGCGAGGGAAATCGGTTCGCCCCGCTCGGCCAATATGGTGATTTTGGGTGCCGCCGCCGATAAGCTGGGGCTTCCCTACGAAGAATTTGAAAAGGCTGTGGCCGCTATTTTCGCCGCCAAAGGTGAGGATATCGTGAGCGCCAACCTGAAGGCAATGGCTTCGGGGCGCGAACAAAGCCAGAAGTAAGGCTTTTATCGGCTGTTCTTGATACTATCCGCCGCCTGCAGGTCTTCGTACATAGACTTTAGCCGGGCGGTGGATTTTTTGTATATGCCCTTGAGTTTTTCGGGGTGCGCCATATAGTAGTTCATCAGCGCCATATACTGGTTGTAGGTAATTCCGTATTTCTGAAATATAGGAAGATAGGCATCGAAGGCGTGTTCGGTCATCACCTCGTTGTAGAGCGAGGAATTGGTTTCCCGATTGTTATACAGACCCGCTTCGGTGAGGCGGATATCGGTGAGCAAATCCACCATTTCCTTTTCCTTGAGAAAGGGTGAGGGTTTGTCGGCGTTGCGGCAGGAGGCCAGGCAAAGCAGGGCGCTCGTCACCGCGATATAGATTGCAATTCTTTTCATGGCATAAAGATACGTTAAAAAATCACACCGCTGCCGAGGCAGAGCCTGTTGTCGGGCGTGTAGATAACGCCGAATTGTCCGGCGGCGATGCCCTGCACGGGCTGTTCGGCTTCGATAACCCACAGGCCGTCGGGCGTCTGATACAGTTTTCCCGGTGTAAATTCGGGCGTGTGCCGTATTTTGAAGCTTATGTTGACGGCGTTTTCCGGCAGGCTCTCCGCCAAAGGAGGTTCGAACAGGGCTTCTCCCATAAAGCGGAAACCGCTCAGGCGTATGGTCTTGCCGTATTGGGCAGGGGTCTGAAATCCTTTGGAAACGTAGAGGATGTTTTGCGGAATGTCTTTCTCGATAACATACCACGGGCCGCCGCTCAGGCCGAGCCCCTTGCGTTGCCCGATGGTGTGGAACCAAAATCCGTGGTGGTAGCCGAGGCGTTTGCCCGTTTCCTTTTCGATAATGGGGCCGATTTTAACGCCGAGATAGCGCCGTATGAAGTCGTTGTAGTCGATTTTTCCCAAAAAGCAGATGCCCTGGCTGTCCTTGCGGGTTGCGCTGGGAAGTTTGGCTTCTTCGGCAATGGCGCGCACTTCGTGTTTCATGAGGCCGCCCACCGGAAACACGAGTTTGGAAAGTTGGGCGTGGCTTATCTGCCCTAAAAAGTCGGTCTGGTCTTTCACAGGGTCTTTGGCCGTGCCCAAATACACCGTCTGTTCGGGCTGCAACACCTCGATGCGGTCTTTTTCCACGGGCTGAATATCGCAGGGGCGGTTGTTCTGATAGCAGTTGCGCATGGCGGCGATGTCGGCCTTATGGAAGATGCTCGTGGTGGCGTAATGCCCGGTGGCGATGCGGTCGAAATCCTTGCCGTATTTTTCTTCGAAAGCCCCGAACTTGATGAGTTTGTTGCACATCATGTCGGGATTGGGCGTGAGGCCGCGCTTTACGGTGTCGATGGTGTATTTGACTACGTTGTCCCAGTATTCGCGGTGCAGGGGCACGATTTCGAAGCGGCAGCCGTATTTCTTGGCGATGTAGGTGGTCAGCTCGATATCCTCCTCGCTCGGGCAGTCGATAAAACCGTCCTCCTGCTCCATGCCGATGCGGATATAGAAGATATCGGGCTCATACCCCATTTCCTTGAGGCGGTGAACCACCACCGAAGAGTCCACCCCTCCGGAAACCAAAGCTGCGATGCGTGTCATGCGCGGAACACGTACCGGATTAGAACTTGCCGGCCTTGTACTTTTCGCCGACTTTTTCGAGCATTTCGCGGGTCATGGTGTCGAGGTCGTAGGCCGGTTTCCAATCCCATTCGGCGCGGGCGCAGCTGTCGTCGATGGAGTTAGGCCACGAATCGGCAATTGCCTGACGGAAGTCGGGTTTATAGACGATTTCGAGGTTCGGCATGTATTTCTTCACCGACTCATACATATCCTTGGGCGTTACGCTGAATGCGGCGATGTTGTAGCCCGTGCTGTGCTTGAGACGGCTCTTTTCGGCGTGGAAAAGGTCGATGGTGGCCTTGAGGCAGTCGGGCATATACATCATCGGAAGCATGGAATTTTCCGAAAGGAAGCATTCGAACTTGCCGTATTTGATAGCGTCGTAGTAAATCTGCACCGCGTAGTCGGTGGTGCCGCCGCCGGGAAGGGTCTCGCTCGAAATGATGCCCGGGTAGCGTACCCCGCGGATATCCATGCCGAACTTGTCGATGTAGTATTGTCCCAGCAACTCGCAGGAAACCTTGGTGATGCCGTACATGGTGGAGGGTTGCAGCACGGTGTCCTGAGGGGTCATGTCGGCAGGGGTGGTGGGGCCGAAAGCCGCCATGGAGCTGGGCGCGAAGATACGTTTGATGCCCTTTTCCTTAGCCACATTATACACATTGATGGTGCCGCCCATATTGATGTTCCACGCCAGCATGGGGTTCTTTTCGCCCACCGCCGAAAGAATGGCGGCCAGGTGGAAAATGGCGTCTATCTGATATTTGTCGATGAGTTCGGCCAGGCGTTTTCCGTCTAAAACGTCCAGTTGTTCGATAGGACCGCCGTTCTTGATGCGGTCGGTAACCCTGTTCAGATCCAAATCGGTGGCAATAACATTTTCACCTCCGTAAATCTTACGCAAGGCACAGGTGAGTTCCGAGCCGATTTGCCCGAAAGAACCCGTTAACAGAATACGTTTTATCATGGGTGTACTTTTTTTACGCGGGCGCAAA
>CAMWQD010000094.1 GCA_947176325.1 uncultured Bacteroidales bacterium
TAGATACGTCCTTCACCTCCCTCGTCACTCCAAGTTTTGGGCCCATAGTTGTCGTCGTTGGCAGCGGGCAGATCGTACCACGCATATTGTTTGCCATGTTCGGTGGAACTCCAATAAGCGAAAACGGCATCCTTGCCCTGAATATCGAGATTGGGCTTGTCGCCGATAGCCTGGAAATAAATTCTGTTGGCCGCATCGGAAGCGGGAGTACCCTGCAGATATTTTTGGTTGATTCTGTCGCGTACTTTCATCAACGCGGCAAGCTCTTCCATGGAAGGCAGATACCACTGACCCTTGGTACTTTCCCATTTGGTATCGTTATTATACTCTCTTTGCGAAACCGTATCTCTGTAGGACCTCTTGAAGTAGTTACGACATTCCTGCGCGGCAGTACCCCTATTCGCGCTGTCATTCTTGCTGTCAATCTCAATGATACGGTCGGTGTTCACTGCACCATCCTTATCAGTAGCGCCGGCCTCAAAAAGGCTTGTGCTCCACGCAATAGTGCGGGCATAGAAAGTATAATCTCTGTGCAATCCGGAAGCATTCTCGTAAACGAGGTTTTCCTGTTGCATCAAGTCGGTGAAAGCCACCAGATAGGCCGTTGTTCCGTCGGGCGAAACCGCGAAAATGATACCCTGCGCATCACTGGGGTCGTCTACAACGCCGTCCGCTCCATAAAGACGCCCTACCAATTCATGACCGGTGTTGAGGTCGGTGGTGAACTTGGGTTCCGGTCCTTTATCGCAGGAAGTAAAACCTAACAGAACCACCGCAGCAAGTCCTATAAAACTAATCAACTTTTTCATAATGAATAAGTTATATAATATCTTGTTTATTCTATACGTTCTCCGGTTTTTACACACGGAACCTCAAAAGTAGCATTTTTTTTTGAGTTTTCCTAACACCTCAGTTTGCCGACCGACGTTTCACCGCCACCGCATAGAACAAAATCACGGCATAACAGGGCAAAGTCATCCAATAGGCCGCCTGATGCCCGATGCGGTCTATGAGCATGCCGAACAGGAGAGGCAGCAGGGCGCCGCCCACCACCGCCATCACCAACAGCGACGAACCCGTGGAAATGCTCTTGCCGAGCCCTTCGAGCGCAAGCCCCCACACGGCCGGCCAAATCATGGCGTGCGTGAGACCCAAGAAAACCAGCACATAGACCGAGGCGATGCCGGGGGTGAGAATGGCCGCCGTCATCACCGCCATGCTCGCCAAAGCCGAAAGAATAAGCGCGGTCTTTTGGCTGAACAAACGGGGAATGCCCGCAATGCCGATGAGGTAGCCGACCATGAAAGCCACCATGGAAAGGGCGGGGAAAATCTTGGCCGAAGAAGCCTCCATGCCGTGGCTCATGGCATAGCCGATGAGACTGTCCATGCCGATAACCTCCACGCCCACATAGAAGAACAGCGCCACAACCCCCAGCCAAAAGCGAGGGGCGGCAATCCGGGACGAAGCCGGAGTGTCGGACTCTTCGGAGGGACGGAGGTCGGGCAGGGGCGAGAAATGCACGAAGCCCGCCAACACAAACAGAAACAATACGATGAAGCAATAGGGAAGGATGCACCTCCGCGAAAGTTCGGTGAGCAGGGCGTCGCGCAAGGGGTCGCCCACCGCCAGCGTGTCTATCTGGGAGGTGATGTAGCCCGTATCGCCCAACACGATGGTTCCCAAAATGAGCGGAGCCAGCACGCCCGCGAATTTATTGCAGATGCCCATGAGGCTGATGCGGCGGGCGGCCGTTTCGGGAGAGCCGAGCACGGCGGCGTAGGGGTTGGCCGCCGTCTGCAGCAGGGTGAGTCCCGCCCCCATGAGAAACAGGCCGATGAGGAAGAAAAGATAGAAACGCGTGTAGGCGGCGGGCACAAAGAAGGCCGCGCCCACGGCCATGACGCTCAATCCTATCGTCATGGAGCGGGAATAACCTACCCGGGTGATGATTTTGCCCGAGGGAAGGCCGAAAATCACGTAGGCGATATAAAAGGCGAACGTAACCAGATAGGATTCGAAATGCGTCAGTTCGCAGGCTATTCTCAAAAACGGCACGAGCGTGGAGTTGAGCCACGTCACGAAACCGAAAATGAAAAAGAGAATGCCGATGAGGATGAGCGGTGACTTATCTTTCATGGGGCGGGAAAATTCTAGTTTAGTATTCTTTCACTTGCAGTTGGAAATAGGCCTGCGGATGCTGGCACGACGGACACAGCACGGGAGCGGAGGTGCCGTAGTGCACATAGCCGCAGTTGCGGCAATACCAGAAAACTTTTTTAGGTCTCTTGAACACCGTGCCGGCCTTTACGTTGGCCAACAGCTTCCGATAGCGGGTTTCGTGTTCCTTTTCCACGCTCGCCACATGGGTGAAGAGGTCGGCGATTTCGGGGAAACCTTCTTTCTTGGCCACGGCGGCGAAATGGGCGTAGAGATCTTTCCATTCTTCCTTTTCGCCCTCGGCGGCGGCCTCCAAGTTGGCCTGGGTGTCTAAAATCTGACCGGCGGGAAAGGAAGCCGTGATTTCCACCATACCGCCCTTCAATTGCTTGAAGAAAAGCTTGGCGTGTTCTTCTTCCTGCTTGGCGGTTTCCTCAAAAATGGCGGCAATCTGTTCAAAGCCGTCCTTTTTTGCCTGTTTGGCGAAGAAAGTGTAACGGTTGCGTGCCTGAGACTCTCCGGCAAACGAAGCCAGAAGATTTTTTTCGGTTTCGGAACCTTGCAGTTTTTTCGCTTTCGGAGCGGCTTTTGCAGCCGCCTTGCTTGCTTTTTTCATATTCATACAAATAAATTTTATTTTTTTCTACTTTTGCACTTCTTTCGTTTTCACGCGGGTGTGGCGTAATTGGTAGCCGTGCCAGACTTAGGATCTGGTGTCGCGAGACGTAAGGGTTCGAGTCCCTTCATCCGCACGGTTTCATTCGGCTAATCGTACATTCTCTTCCCGAAAAGCCTTTTCCTGTTCGCGGCTCACGGTGCGGCGGCCGTTGTAGCGCGTCTCCTCCTCGCGGTTGTCGTAGCGGATACGCATTTCGGGCTGTCCCGTCCTGTCGTACTTGATCCATGTGCCCACCCGTTTTCCCTGACGGAAATATCCCTCCTGCTTCAGATTGCCTTCTTCGTCGAAATACTGGTGTCTGCCGTCGGGAAAACCGCCCGTATAGTATCCTTGAAACGAAAGTCTTTTCTTGCCATCCTTCGACCAATAACTCTTCCAAAGCCCCTCCTTCTCGCCGAAACGATACTCCCCCTGCGTCACCTCCCCCTGACGGAAATATTCCCAATGTCCGTCTTCCAAATCATCGCTGTAACGCCCCTTGGCCACCACCCGCGCGCTGTCGTCGTATTCCACGCTGATGCCGTCCAGCTTGCCGTAGCGGTATTCCTGCTCGCTCCGCAAACCCCCGTCGGGAAAATACCACGACCATATACCCTCGGCCAAGCCGTTGCGGTATTCGCCCTCCTGCTCCAAACGCCCGTCGGGGAAATAGAATTTCCATTTGCCGTATCGCTTTCCCTTGTAGAGCCGCCCCGTACATTTGAGCGTGCCGTCGGGATAACGTTCCTCATACATCTCGTTGCTCTTGTTGCCGTATTCGTCCACCTGCTCGCTGCCCAAAACCTCGCCGTCCTGAAAGACGATACCGCGCACCACCTTGCCTGTAAGGCTGTCGTATTGCCGGCAGAGGCCTTCGGGCTTGCCGTTCTTCATCGCCACGCGGAACTTGGGGTTGCCGTTGGCGTAGTATTCGGTATGAATGGAAAGCTCCTCTATCTCGGGCGCATCCTGCTGCAACACGTCTTCCACGTATTTTTCGAGAGAAACGAGATTGCCCGTGCTGTCGTAGAGCTTGTAGTATCCGTTTTTGAGGTCGTCTTTGTAGATGCACTCCCAATGCAGGTTGCCGTTGGCGTAAAAATCCTTCCAACGCCCCTGCCGGCGCCCCTGCGCATCGCGCAGATTGCCGTTTTCCTTAAAGACGGTGAGCCCTTCGCGGTAGAACACGAACTGACGCACATCGCCGCCCGCCGTATAATGTTTTTCGAGACCGTGCTCCAAGCCGTTCAGGAACGGAGTGGTTTTTAGCACTTTGCCCGCAGTGTCGGCAGTGGTGCGCAAACCCTGCAAGGTATCGTTGCGGTAGAAACTCGTGACGGTTCTGTCGGGAAGATAGGAAACGGCCTGGCCGTTCTTGCGCCCGTTTTCGTAGCGGATTTCGGAGGTCTTGCGCCCGTTTTGGTAGAACGTCCAAACGCCCGTGAGCATGGATTTCTCGCGCGCTCCCTCCGATATGAGGTTGCCTTGCGGGTCGTAGTTCTTCCACACGCCTTCGGGGGCATCGTCGCGCCAACAGCCTTCCGACGACACCTGTCCGTTGTCGTGGAAAAACTGCTTGAACTCCATGCCGGGGCAGGGCTCCTGCGCATGGCATCCGAGGAGGAACATTCCGCTCAGTAAAAGTAGGAGAATGGCGCGTCTTTGCATCATCAGCTCAATCTCAACATTTCTTCGATAGGCTTGCGGGCCTTGGCGATAACCTCATCCGAGAGCGTGATTTCGGGGGTTTCGTCTTTCAGGCAACGGTAGAGTTTCTCCACCGTGTTGCGCTTCATGTGCGGACAGTCGTTGCAGGCGCAGGAGCCGCCCTCGTTGCTGGCCACGTAGAAGGTCTTGGCGGGAGCCACCTTGTGCATCTGATGCAGGATGCCCGTTTCGGTGGCCACGATATATTCTTGGCAGGGGTCTTCGACAATGAATTTGAGCATGGCGGCGGTGGAGCCCACGAAGTCGGAAACCTGCAGCACGGCGGGGTTGCATTCGGGGTGGGCGATGATTTTCGCCTCGGGATGTTGCCGCTTGAGTTCCAAAACCTTCTCGGCATCGAGAATGTCGTGAATCTGACAGCTTCCCGGCCAAAGCTTCATATCGCGCCCCGTGACGCGGTTGATATAGCCGCCCAAGTTCTTGTCGGGCACAAAGAGAATCTTTTGGTCTTTGGGAAAAGTCTCCACAATCTTGAGGGCGTTGCCGGAGGTGCAGATGATGTCGGAGAGGCATTTCACCTCGGCCGAGCAGTTCACGTAGGAGAGCACTTTATGGTCGGGATATTCGGCCTTCATCTTGGCAAGCTCCTTCGCGTCGCAGGAATCGGCCAGCGAGCAGCCGGCTTCCAAGTCGGGCAACAGCACTTTTTTGTCGGGATTGAGGATTTTGGCGGTTTCGGCCATGAAGTGCACGCCGGCAAAGAGGATGATGTCGGCGCGGGTCTCGGCCGCCCGACGCGCCAAAGCCAAACTGTCGCCTATGTAGTCGGCGAGATCCTGTATTTCGGGAATCTGATAGTAGTGCGCCAGAATGACGGCGTTTTTTTCCTTACGGAGCCGGTTGATTTCTGCGATGTAATCCATA